>JASLGJ010000399.1 GCA_030150085.1 Candidatus Elarobacter sp.
GGCGGCCCGAAGCGCCCGGTCTGGTCGCCGCCGCGCGCGTACGGCACGATCACCTCGGGGACCGCGGCCTGCACGCCGTCGAGCGCGCGCAGCTTGGCGTACGCGCGCTTGATCGTGACCGGCGCGTCGGGCGCGAGCAGCGCCGCGCGCTGCACGGTCGCGAACACCACCCCGGTGTTGAGCGCGGTCGAGCGGGCGACGATGGTGTGCAGCCGCTCGGCGAGCGAGCCGACCACGGTCAGCGCGAGGATGCCCACCGCGATCCCGGCCGCGGTGAAGAAGGTTCGCGCCGGCCGCGAGACGAGGTCGCGCAGCACCGTCACGGGCTAGAGGCGCGCGATGTCCGAGCGGTACGCCAGCGGCGTGCCGCTCGGGAAGCGCGCCCGCAGGCCGGCGATGGCGCCGTACGCGCGCTCGCGCGCGGCGGCGACGTCCGCGCCGCGCGCGGTCACGGTCAGCACCCGCCCGCCCGGCGACGACACCGTGGCGTCGGTGCGGGCCGAGGTGCCCCAGAAGGCGACCACCCCGTCCGGCAGGCCGAGGTCGGCCGGGAGCCCGGCCAGCTTGGTGTTCTCATACGGGTACTTGGACGTCGCGAGCACGACCCCGACCGCCGCCTCGTCCGCCCAGCTCGCCGCGTCGGCCTCGAGCGCGCCGTCGGCCGCCGACTTGAGGTAGCGCGCGAAGTCGCCCCGCACGCGCGGCATCAGCACCTGCGTCTCGGGGTCGCCGAAGCGCGCGTTGTACTCGATCAGGTACGGGCCGTCGGCGGTCTGCATGAGGCCGCAGTACAGCACGCCGCGGTACTCCTCGCCTTCGGCGCGCAGGCCGCGCAGGGTCGGCGCGACGATCCGCTCGCGCACCTGGTCGAGCAGGTCGCCGGCGAAGCCGGCCGGGGGCGAGTACGCGCCCATGCCGCCGGTGTTGGGACCCTTGTCGTCGTCGCCCGCGCGCTTGTAGTCGCAGGCCGCGGCGACCGGCACCAGCGCGCGCCCGTCGCCGATCGCGAACACGCTCACCTCGCGCCCGGTCAGCTTGCGCTCGATCACGACGTCGTGGCCGCCGCCGGGGATCGCGTTCTTGCCGTACCAGCCGTTCAGCAGGGCCAGCGCCGCCGCCGCGTCGTCGCAGACCACCACGCCCTTGCCGGCCGCCAGCCCGTCGGCCTTGACCACCGCGCCGCCCTGCCACTCGGCCAGCGCGCGCTTGGCCTGATCGAGCGTGTGGACGACCGCGAAGGGCGCGGTCGGAATGCCGTGCCGCTCCATGAAGCGCTTGGCGAAGACCTTGCTCGTCTCGAGCCGGCCGCCGCTGCGGTTGGGGCCGAACACGCTGATTCCGGCGTCGCGCAGGCGGTCGCCCACGCCCGCGGCGATCGCCGTCTCGGGTCCCAGCACGACCAAGTCGATCGCCGTCTCTTTCGCGCGGCGCAGGATGGTGCGCGCGTCGGTCGCGCTCACCTCGGGCCAGTTCGTCCCGCGCGCCGCCGTCCCGGCGTTGCCGGGGGCGTGGAAGAGCGCCTGGCACGAGGGCGAGGTGCTCAGCCGCCACGACAGCGCGTCTTCGCGCGCGCCGCCGCCGACGATCAGGATGTTCATGCGAGGAGCGCCCTGCGCCGGGCCGACCTGGAATCCCTCCGCCCGACGCGGTATACTGACGCGATGCCCGCCGACCGTGCCCTCCACGCCGCGCCCGCGTTCGCGCCGACCGACGAACAGCGGGAAATCGTCGAGGCGGCCAGGCGGCGCGGCAGCTTCGCGGTCCAGGCGTACGCCGGCTCGGGCAAGACCACCACGCTGCACCTGGTCGGCAACGCGCTGGGCGAGCGCAAGGCCCTCTACCTGGCCTTCAACACCGACGTGGTGCGCAAGGCGCGCACGGTGTTCCCCCGCACGACGACGGTCGCGACCGCGCACGGCTTCGCCCGCCGCACCGCGATCGCGCGCCACGCGGTGCGGGTCGACGACCAGACGCCCGCCGTCGAGCGCCGCATCCGCGCTCGTTTGGGCCTGCCCGACCGCCGCGGCGACGTGAGCGACCCGCGCGAGGCGCTGGCCGCGCGCGCCGGCGACGCGTTCGCGGCCTTCCTGTTCGGCCAGGCGACCGCCGTGCCCGACGGCGACGATCCCGAGGCCGCCGCGCACGCCCGCGCGGTGTGGGCGCAGATCCACGCGGCGCGCCACGTCAACGAGCGCGACCACGACGTCTACGTGAAGCTGTTCCAGGTGCTGCAGCACGAGGCCGGCGACCCGGGGCTGGGCTTCGACACGATCCTCTACGACGAGTGCCAGGACTGCACCGGCGCGATGCTCGCCACGGTCAACGAGCAGCGCGGCGTGCAGCGCATCTTCGTCGGCGACCCGCACCAGGCGATCTACGCCTTCCGCGGCGCCACCAACGCCTTCGCGCAGCTCGACCACCTGCCGCTGTGGCCGCTCACCACCAGCTTCCGCTTCGGGCCCAAGATCGCGGCGCTGGCGCAGCTGATCCTGCGCGCCGACAAGCCGACCCCGCCGATCCGCACCCCGCTGGGCAAGCGCGACGCGGTGGTGGCGGCGCACGACCGCTGCCCCGAGCCCGACGTGATCCTGACCCGCACCCAGTCGAGCATCATCGAGGCGGCCAGCCGCGAGCTGGCGCGCGAGCGCAAGGTCGCGGTGATCGGCACGCTGCACCAGTCGCGCCTCAACGCGCTGGGCGAGCTGGCCGAGGGCATCCACGCGCTGCGCGTCGGCAAGCCGGTGACGCACCCGCGCCTGGCCCGCTTCAGCTCGTTCGAGACGCTCAAGTGGTTCGCCGACAAGCACAACGCGCAGGACCTGCGCGCCGCGGTCGGGCTGGTCGAGCGCTACGGCGCCGACACCCGCGCCGAGCTCGGCTCGCTCGCCGCGCGCCTGGTGCCGCAGGACGAGGCCGAG
>JASLGJ010000418.1 GCA_030150085.1 Candidatus Elarobacter sp.
GCCTGCTCCAGCTCCTGCGCGACCTGCGGACCCTGGGGCGGCCGCTGGTGGCGACCTACGCCGCCGACGGGCGGGCGCTGGGCGAGGCGGTCGCGGCGGCCGGGCTGGCCGACGCGGTGCGGGGCGACCTGCCGTTCGGGCAGTGGGCGGCGGTGTTCGCGCGGGCGGCCTGCGTGCTCACCATCGACACCGGTGCGACCCATGTCGCAAGCGCGGTGGGCGTTCCGACCGTGGTGGTGTTCGAGGACAAGTGGTTCCGCCTGGCCTCCCAGGAATGGTCGCCGTACCGCGTGCCGAACGCGGTCCTACGCAAACCGCCGGACGAGACCGAACCATCGCTGCGCGCCTCGCGCGCCGAGATCGTCGCCGCCGTCGCCTCGCTCTTATGACAGCACCGCGCATTTCCGTCGTCGTTCCGACGTACAACCGCCTCGACACGCTCCGCCACGTGATCCCGTCGCTGCTCGCGCAGGATCTCCGCCGGGGCGAGTTCGAGGTGCTCGTTGCCGACTCCAACTCCACCGACGGCACCCGGGAGTACCTGGCCGCCGTGAGCGCCGAGAATCCCGGCGTGCGGCACCTGCCCGGTCCCTACACCGGGCGCGCGATGGCGCGCAACGCCGGCATCGCCGCGGCGCAGGGCCGGATCGTGCTCTTCACCGACGCCGACATCATCGCGTCGCCCGACCTGCTCGCGCGCCACCTGGCCCACCACGAGGCCGAGGGCGCGCCGCGCGCGGTGGTGGGGATGGAAGTGCAGGTCGACTCGTTCGAGGACTACCTGGCCAAGAAGAGCCACCAGACGCTGCGCGCGCCGCTGCACGGCACCAAGCCCAAGAAGCTCTCGTGGCTGTACTTCCTGACCGGCAACGCCTCGGCGCCCAAGGCCGAGCTGGATCGGGTGGGCCGCTTCGACGAGGACTTCACCGGCTACGGCCACGAGGATCTCGAGCTGGGCTACCGCCTGCAGCGCGGCGGCGTGCCGATCGTCTACGAGCCGAACGCGGTGAACTACCACTGGCACCCCGTGCCCTGGGACGAGCAGCAGCAGAAGTACGAGCTGGCCGGCCGCTCGACGGTGCGCTTCCACCGCAAGCACAAGGCCTTCGACGTGCAGCTGCGCCTGGGCATGACGCCGCTCTCGCTCGCGCTGCACAGCGTCGTCGACAAGAGCCCCGCGCTCAAAGACTGGATCGAGCGGGGCGCGGACCGGCCCGGGCTCGCGCGCACGCTCTCCTACCAGTACCACTACCTCACCGGAGTCAAGGCCGCCCTACGTGGATAGCACATCGACCGCCCGCACGTCCTGCGGCGCGCTGACCGCCGCCGACGCCGGCCGCACCGTGGAGCTCAACGGCTGGGTGCACCGCCGGCGCGACCACGGCGGCCTGATCTTCATCGACCTGCGCGACCGCGACGGGATCACCCAGATCACGTTCAGCCCCTCGCTGCCGGAGGTGTTCCGCGAGGCGGAGAGCCTGCGCAGCGAGGACGTGGTGCGGGTGGCCGGCACGGTGCGCCGCCGCCCGGCCGGCACCGAGAACCCGCGCCTGCCGACCGGCGAGGTGGAGCTGCCGGTCGACGCGCTCGACGTGCTCAACCGCGCCGAGACGCCGCCCTTCGTCGTCGCGGCCGAGGAGGAGCCGTCCGAGGAGCTGCGCCTGCGCTACCGTTATCTGGACCTGCGGCGCCCGCGCATGCAGCGCAACCTGACCCTGCGGCACAAGATCATCAAGGCGTTCCGCGACTACTTCGACCAGAACGACTTCCTCGAGATCGAGACGCCCAACCTGATCAAGTCGACCCCCGAGGGCGCGCGCGATTTCCTCGTGCCCTCGCGCCTGCACCACGGCAGCTTCTACGCGCTGCCGCAGTCGCCGCAGATCCTCAAGCAGATCCTGATGATCGGCGGGCTGGGCCGCTACATGCAGATCGCGCGCTGCTTTCGCGACGAGGACCAGCGCGCCGACCGCCAGCTCGAGTTCAGCCAGGTGGACGTCGAGATGACGTTCGTGCAGCAAGAGGACGTGATCGCGATGATGGAAGGCGCGATCCGCTTCGTGTGGGAGCGCGCGCTGGGCGAGGCGATCCCCAACCCGCTCCCGCGCTTGACTTACGCCGAGGCGATGCGGCGCTTCGGCTCCGACAAGCCGGACCTGCGCTTCGGGCTGGAGCTGACCGACGTGGCGGAGCTGTTCCGCGGCGGGGCGTTCGGGCTGTTCGCGGGGCTGGCGGAGAGCGACGCGAACCGGGTGATCGCGCTGCGCTGGCCGGGTGGGGCGGGGCTTTCGCGGCGGGATTTCGACGCGCTGACCGAGCTTGCGAAGACGTTCGGCGCGAAGGGGTTAGCGTACATCTCGCTGGCGGCGGACGGGGTGAAGGGCTCGATCGCTCGGTTTGTCGACGAGGGGCTGGCGGCGAAGCTGCGGGAGCGGACCGGGGCGCAGGACGGGGACGCGATCCTATTCGTGGGCGATGCGGCGGGGTCGGCGTCGGATGTGGCGGGGCGGCTGCGGCTGGAGATTGGGGAGCGGCTGGGGCTGCGTGACCCGGCGAAGTTCGCGTTCACCTGGGTGCTGGGGTTCCCACTGTTCGAGCGGGACGCGGAGACGGGGCAGATCACGTTCTCGCACCACCCGTTCACCGCGCCGCTGCCGGGCCAGGAGGCGCTGTTCGACAGCGACCCGCTCGCGATCACCGCGCAGCACTACGACCTGGTGCTGAACGGCTCGGAGCTGGGCAGCGGGTCGATCAGAAACCACACGGTGGAGTTCCAGCGGCGGGTGTTCCAGCGGCTAGGGCTGACCGACGAGCAGATCGACGACCGGTTCGGGTTCTTCATGGAGGCGCTCAAGTACGGCGCGCCGCCGCATGGCGGCATGGCGCTGGGCATCGACCGCATCGTGATGATCGCGGCGGGGGAGAGCAGCATCCGCGAGGTAATCGCGTTCCCGAAGAACCAGGTGGGCCGGGATTTGATGATGGATGCGCCGTCCGAGGTGCCGGAGGGGGCGCTAAGGGAGTTGGGGTTGCGGATTTCTCAGCAGTAGCGGTAACATGGGTTCGAATCCCGTTGCGATCTCGCGCAGCGACTTCCCAGCGTCACGGAGGGCCGTCATCGTCGGCAGCACCGTAGCGTAAGATGCGCGCGCACCCTCCCGGTTCGTTTCAGCACCCCGGATGCGTGCCTTCCCCGAGAGGTTCCGACTCGTACCCCGCGCACTGCCAAGC
>JASLGJ010000448.1 GCA_030150085.1 Candidatus Elarobacter sp.
GATCCCGAGCCTGGCTCGCGCTCGCGCTCGCGACACCGGCGACGACTCGGGCTGAGCGCCGCGAGCGCCAAGCCGCGAAGGACCCGAGCGAATGCCAAGCAAGTGAGCTGAGTCGGGACGGAGAACGAGCCGGCATGGCACACGACGGGGTCGAGGGAGTTCGGTATCGGCTCACCGATCTCGAACGGATCTTAGGAGCCCCGGCGCACTTCGGTCGAGTCGGCTCGTACGATGACCGGAAGCTGCCGACCGTTCAATTGCGCTCGGCGCGCTGGGACTGCTTTTCCCTGCTGGACCCTTTCGCCCGTGTCGAACGCCTATTGAGCAAGCGTGACGACGATCTATACGCAGGGATCGCCGGCGCCTTGTCCGTCATGTATTCCGTTTGCAGCTGCGTCGCAGGCGAAGTCGCGGTCGACTCCTGGGAGATGCTCGCGACCTGCATTCAGCACCACGACACGCTTAGTAGATGAGGCGCGCATGGTCGCCGTTGCACGTCGCGACCGGCAGCGGCAAGGGCTGCGCGAGAAAATAACTCGAAACCGTGACGTTCGGGAAAAATCCGGGGTTGCTCACGGCGTGCGTTGACGCACCCGGCGGAATGTAGCGCTGGACCGCGTCACCGTATTGCAGCGTCCCGTCAGGTGCTACGCCCTTCCAAACGCTGAAGAGCGTCGTGGTTTTGGTCGCGCTTCCCGGGCCGCAGTAGATCGTGGCGACCGACGTCGACATCGAGTATGTGAAATCGGTCGTCACGTTCGGTGGAACGATGTCCGAGAGAAAGTTGAAATCCTCCGCCGAGCAATCGATCTGCCCAGCATCGAAGTCGTAGTCGCACGTTTGTCCGTCGAAGTAGAACGCGATCGTGCCCGTTCCATTACCCACGGCATCGGTACTGCACGGCCCCACGAAACAGAATACGCTTCCGAAAATCGCGCCCGAGCACGAGCCCGGACAACCAGCCGAAGGATCACCCGCTGCGTTCCACAGGTTCCCTCCGGACGAGTTCCCGCTGCAATCTCGGACTGTCGAGTCACAGCACGCCTGAGCTATCCTTGTCCGGCCTGCAGCTCGGCGTTTTCCCGTGTAGGCACATATCACGTGCGGTTCTCGACCCATTGCAACTGGAGCGGGCGGCATTGAGGTTGGGTTTCCGTCCTCGATTCGAGTGATCGCGAGTACGCTCGAATCATCATAGGAGACTTGCCAGTCGTTGCCACGAAGGTCGATGCGGTTCGCACGCCGTTCGACGGTTGTATCCGGAGGGTAGTATTCCGTTTTCCATTTCAACCGGACGACGAGCGCGTCACGGCGGTTCGGCGTTCGCCGCCCGAAGCCGGCTTCCGGACCCATGACATCGCTCTCGCTGGTCACGGTGTGAACATCGCTTTGCGCCGTCGTAACGGGTGGCAGCGCTTTCATCGTCCGTCCTGCGCAAGCCGAAAGCATGCAGGCCAGCAGTGCACCAAGAATCGTCAACTGCTTCTTCATCGAACACCCGCTCGGAAAATCGTTTCGAGTTATGCGCCAGATCTTCGGGGACGGTCTTCTTGCTCCTATATCGAGTCAAGCTTCCGCTCTGCCTCGGTGTCCGGCATGGGAATGGCTAGCGTCCGAGCCGCGCCTAACGGCGCTTGAGGCGGCTGCCGCGCTGGTCGCGGATGCGCTCGATGCGGGCGTAGACGTCGGCCGCCCGGGCGTCGCTGCGGCGCGCTTGGTGAGACCGCACCCGCGCCATCAGCAGCGCGAGGATCGTCGCGATCGCCAGGCCGCCGCACGCCAAGCGCAGGTGCGGGGCGAGCGGCAACAGAGCGCCCGCCGCGAACAGCGTCGCGACGAGCGCGACGGCGTTCTGCCAGGGGCGCATGGGCGGCGCGCTCATCGCGCAGCGGCGCTAATCGTCGCCCTCGTGGAGGTGCAGGTGGCAGCCGTCCTCGGCATCGTCGAGCACTTCGCGCGCCTCGTGCAGCACGCTCGCCGGCAGCGTCCCGCCCGATTCGACCGAGCCTTCCTCGGCCAGGAACTCCAGCTCGTCCCAGTCTTCCCAGGTCTCGAGCGGCTCGCCGTCGACCTCGGCCGGAAAGCGCACGCAGTAGCCCTGTTCGATGTGGAGACCGGTCACGAGCACCCGCGTGCCGCGCGGGTAGTAGGTCCCGTCTTTCCAGAGGGTCCCGTACGTCGTGTCGTAATGCCGGCCGATCTGCAGTCTGTCGATCGCTCCGCTCCCTGAGTTCGCGCGGTCCAAGCCAATTCCGCACGGTCGCGTGGTATACCCGTCACGATGAGCGAGCACCGACTCCGCCCGTGGCGCATTCTGTCGTCCGACTACCGGATCGAGACACCGTACCTTCGCTTGCGGGCAGATAGGGTCGAATTGCCCAGCGGGGACGTGGTCGACGATTACTTCGTGCGCGAGTCGCGCGGCTTCTGCGTGGTGTTCGCGCTGACCGCGGACGAGCACGTGGTGCTGGTGCGCCAGTACAAGCACGGCATCGGCGAAATCTTGGTCGAACTGCCGGCCGGTGCGATCGACCCCGGCGAGACGCCGCTCGTCTGCGCGCAGCGCGAGCTGGCCGAAGAGACCGGCTACGCCGCGGCCGAGCTGGAGCACGTGCGCAGCTTCGTCACCGATCCCACCAACTCGGACTCGCGCTTCCACCTGTTCGTCGCCCGCGGCGCGGTGCAGACGGGCTCGCAGGACCTCGACCTCACCGAGGAGATCGACGTGCTGCTGGCCCCGCTCGCCGAGGTGCGCGCGATGGCGCTGGACGGCCGCATCGCGGCGGGCTCGCAGGTCGCGGCGGTGCTGATCGCGCTGGCCGTGCTGGACGGCTCAGTCGGCGCGCAGCCGGCGCCGGAAGCGTGACGTCCGGCCGATCCCGTGCGCGGCGCCGTACACCGCCCCACGCAGTGCGGAAAGCGTTCCGAATGGATAGACGCGCTCGGCGGTCGCGGCGACGACGTGCAGGTCGCGCCGCTCGACCCGCCAGGGCCGCAGCGCGCCGAGGCAGGCCTCGCTCAGCACGTCCAAGCCCGGCGAGTACGGGGTGAGCGCGGGGACGACGACCAGCGTTCGCCCGCCCAGGAAGGCGGGCGCGCTGCGGTCGCCGCCCAGGCGCAGCGACGGGTGCAGGTGGC
>JASLGJ010000451.1 GCA_030150085.1 Candidatus Elarobacter sp.
CATTTGGCCGGGTTCTTCCTGGAGATCGTGGCCGCGCCGGCCTTCGACGACGGCGCGCTGGCGCGTCTGCGCAAGAAGAAGAACCTGCGCATCATGCGCTACGCGCCCGGCCTGCCCGAGCGCATCGCCGAGGAGCTGCGCGTGCGCAGCGCGCTGGGTGGGGTGCTGGCCGAGGACGACGACCCGCAGGCCCCGCCCGAGCGCTGGACCGTCGTCTCGAAACGGCAGCCGACGCCCGAGCAGTGGCGCGACCTGATCTTCGCCTGGGACGTGGTGCGCCACGTCAAGTCCAACGGCGTGGTGCTTGCGCGCGACGGCGTCTCGCGCGGCATCTGCGCGGGCCAGACCAACCGGGTCAGCGCGGTGCAGATCGCGGCCCACCGCGCGCACGAGTTCGCGCGGGGCGCGGCCGCCGCGAGCGACGGCTTCTTCCCCTTCGCCGACGGTCTGATCGCGGCCGCCGAGGCGGGCTGCACGGCCGTCATCGCGCCCAGCGGCTCGATCCGCGACGCCGAGGTGATCGCCGCCGCCGACGAGCGCGGCATCGCGCTCGTCTTCTCCAGCTACCGCTACTTCCTGCACTAGCCGTGTTCGTCGCGTTCGTGATCCGGCTGGTCCTCTACGCGCTGCTGCTCGGCATCACGTCGCGCCTGGCGCAGGCGCTGTGGTCGAACCACGGCCTCGACGGCGTGGTCGAGCTGCAGTCCTTCCACGACGGCGGGCTCACCGCGCTGCTGGTCGCCCCGATCGTGCTGGCCCTGATCGGCTTCGGCCGCCTGGGCTGGGTGGCGCTGTTCCTGGCCTTCTGCCTGGTGGGCGCGGCCCTGACGGCGCCCTTCGCGTTCTCGCACCTCGTCGGGAGCTAGCCGCCCCGGCCGCGTGGCGGCCGCGGGTACGATGCCAGGCAGGTGGCACTCCGCACGGGCATGATACCAGGGATGGTGAGCGGTGAAAAAGGGCTCGTGGGCGGGAGCCTGAGCCGACCGAGGAGGCACGGCAAACGGACGTCTTCGAGAGGTGAGGCCATGCGGCATCCGGTCGACGGAACGCTCATCCTTCATTACCCGTGCTTCGACGGTTTGGTCTCCGCCGCGATCGCCTGGGACTTCCTCGAAACGCGGGAAGGGTGGTCGATCGAGCGTCTCGAGTTCGTCAACTACGACCGGTCGCGGACGTGGCTGGACTGCCCGTTGCCCGCTGCAGCCGCGGTAGTCGACTTCCTCTATCATCCCGGTGCCCGATTCTGGGCCGACCACCACGGTACGACGTTCCTCGACGATGAAGCGCGGCGCGATTTCGAGCACCGTGCCGGCGGGCGTTTCCTGCTCTACGACAAGGCGAGCTCGTCCTGCGCCATGCTGTTGTGGAACCGCCTCGCAGACCAGTCCTCGGACCCGGCTCGATACGGCGAGATGGCTCGCTGGGCAGACCGCATCGACGCCGCGAGGTACGACTCGGTCGACGAGGCTGTCTTTGGGCGCTCGAACGCCGCGATCGAAATCAACCTGAGCTTGTCGGTGGACGCGGACCGCGACTACGGTGAGACGCTTCTGCGCGCCATGCGAACGGACGATGTCCGCCGGATCGCCGCGCGGGACGACGTTCGGACTCGGGTGGAACGGGCTCGCATCCGCACCGAGAAAGGCTTGGCGCTCGTGCGCGACCGTATTCGGCTTGCGCCCGGCGACATTGCCGTGCTCGACGCCGAACCGCCGGACGGCGTCTCCGTCAATCGGTACAGCCCGTATGTCTGCTTCCCGAACGCGCGATATTCGGTGGCGCTCACGCGCACCGGAACCGACGCACGGTTGACGGCCATGAGAAACCCTTGGCGCAACTTCCAAAGCGTCGATCTCGGTGCGATCTTTCGCGACTACGGCGGCGGCGGCCACCAGCGAGTCGGATCGGTCGTCCTCCGGCCCGAAGATCAGCGCGATCCATCCGACGTCCTGCACCAGATCGTGGAACGCATCTATCGTACCGAACGGGATGCACTGAGCTCTCAAGTTCCCGCATGATCCAGCGTTTCAATTTTTACGATATCTACGGCTACTTCATCCCCGGGCTTGCCGTCGTCGTATTGCTTTGGCTGCCGTGCGCGATCGCTACGCAGCGCTGGCCCGATGCGCAACTGGTCGTCGCCGCGCTCGGCCTCGCGTATGTCATCGGCCACATCGTGCAGTCCATCGCCGCCAACTCGTTCTCGGCCAAGGTCGATCGGGACGAGTGCGGAAAAGCATCGTATCCCTCGCGCGTGATGCTCGATCCGGCGGACCGCCGTTTGGAGCCGGATTTGAAGCACCGGATCCAGGCCAACGTCAAAGAATGGTTCGATATCGACCTCGCGGTCGAAGCCGCATTCGATGACGAAGCGCGTGAAGCGATTCTCAAGCGGCGGCAAACCGCGTTCTCGCTCTGCCGCCCGATCGTGAACGCGAGGAGCGCCTACGCCGAGCAGTTCGAGGGCCTCTATGTCATGATGCGCGGCCTGTCCACCGCGTTTGCCCTCGGGGCCGCGTATATGGCCGGCTGGGCGCTTTTCTTGTCGAGGTGGAATTGGGCGGCGAAGACGATGGAAGCCGCCATCGTCGCATGCGTCGTCGCGGTCTTCATCGCATCTCTGGTTCGGGCATCCCGTTCGTTCGGAGTGCGGTATCGCGAGCCGATCGACCGGCTGCTCCTAGCGATCATCGCCGCCCTGCTGTTCGGAGCCGGCTACGAGGCGGCTGCGCTCTGGAATACCACGAGCGGCACGCTCCCGGTTTTCGTGGCATGTTTCTTCGCGTATCTCGCGATCGCACTCCGGTTTCTCGTCCTGTACCGCTACTTCGCGGTGGAGTTCGCCAAGGCGGTGTGGACGAGCTTCGCTGTGGAACCTGCCAAACGGCCGGACGAGACGTAGCCCAACCGGCGCCGTCTCTCAGGGTGAACCGCCGGCCTGACGAAGTGCCATAAGGCGGACAGGCGCTCGTTCGTTGCGAATATCCGGAGAATTCCGAATTCCGCACGTCTTATTCGAAAGGTGTAGGTCGTCTTTGCGTCAATCGCTCGCCGCCGCGTTCGCGGCGCTGGCCCTGGTTCTGCCCTTCGCTCCCGCCGCGGCCTTCGACACGGGCCCGCACGCCAGCATCACCGTGGACGCCATGATGCGGGCCGGCTTCAACCGCAAGGCGGCCGACGCCGCTCAGGTCGAGAACTGGCTCACCGACTACTACACCTCCTCGCCCACGCTGGGGTCGTCCACCGCGCAGTGCGACCTCGAGAAGCTGCACTTCGACGACGTGTTCACCGCCGGCGACGCCGCCAACTACTGGTCGACGCTGCTGGCCAACACCAAGGACGCGGTCAAGACCGCCGAGCAGCACAACGACGTGGTCGAGTTCTACACGGTGCTCGGCATGTCGCTGCACGTCGTGCAGGACTTCTACACGCACTCGAAC
>JASLGJ010000456.1 GCA_030150085.1 Candidatus Elarobacter sp.
GGGCGGCCCAGGCGGCATCCCGCCCACCGGCGGCGCGATCGTCTACCCGAACGCCTGACCGCCCGGCGGCGATTCGTGGGCACCGTCACGAGCGGCGCGCCGGCCCGCACGCGCCGAGGCGCCGGACTCGGCGAGCGGGAAGTCCGGAGAACCGGCGCACCCGCGCCGCAGGTGATGGAGGGTGTTCATGAATCGTCCGTTTCGCGCGGCGCCGTTCGGCGTCGTGCTCGCGCTCGGTCTTGCCGCTTGCGGCGGAGCCCCGAGCGCTCTGCCCCCGCCGGCCGCGCTGCAGCCGCAGTCCGCTCGCGCGCCGCAAGGCCTGCCGGGCTGCCATCCCGACAGCTACGGCTACTGCTACACCACGCTCGGCACGACCTCGACCCGGACCTCGTGCTACAACAGCAGCGGGCAGCTCGTGTGGATCTTCCCCCAGACGACGACGTACCGCGTGATCGATCCCGACGGCGATCCCACCGACTACGCCAAGACCGTGACGCCGGCGTGCGGCAGCGCCCAAGGCTACACGACGTGGAACCCGGCCGACCCGGCCGCCGTGACGGGCGATCCCAACCTGCCCTAGCGCGCTTCGCGCGCACCTCACCACACACACGTTTTCCGATGAGAAGGTGCATCATGAATCGACTCATGCGACACAGCGCGGGCGCGCTGCTCGCCGCGTTCGCACTCGCGCTCGGCGGCTGCGGTGGCGGCGGTTCGTCGTCCCAGCAGGCCGTTCCGCAGACGGCTCCCAACGGCGCCGCCCGGCACGTCAGCAGCACGTGCACGCCGGACAGCTACGGCTACTGCCTGGACCTGGTCAGCCAGGAACAGGACTTCGGCGTGTGCGGTCCGCACGGCTTCCAGTACCAGATCGAGATCGACTACTACCAGCTCTTCCACAACGGCGTGTCGGCCGGGTACTACACCTACTCGAACAACAACGCCAGAGCGTGCCCGCCGCCCTACGCGTGGACCCCGCGCGACCCGAGCGCCGCGACGGGCGATCCCGACCTGCCGTAGCCGCGCGGGAAGGCGGCGCCGTCAGACGTTGAAGCGGAACTCGACGACGTCGCCTTCCTGCATCACGTAGTCCTTGCCCTCGGAGCGCAGCTTGCCCGCGGCGCGCAGCGCGTCGGGCGTTTTGTACTGCACGTAGTCCTCGTACGAGATGCACTCCGCGCGGATGAAGCCGCGCTCGATGTCGGAGTGGATCTTGCCCGCCGCCTGCGGGGCCTTGGTGCCCTTCTCGATCGTCCAGGCCCGCGTCTCTTGCTCGCCGGTGGTGAGGAACGTCATCAGCCCGAGCAGGTCGTAGGCCTCGACGATCAGGCGGTCCAGGCCGCCCGACGTGATGCCGTAATCGGCCCGGAACAGCGCCTCGTCCTCGTCGCTCATGCCGGCGAACTCCGACTCGATCTTGCCGTTGAACGCGATCGCGCGGCTGTTCTCGCTCTTGGCGTGGGCGAACACGGCCTGCGCCATCGGGCCCGGCGCGGCGATCTGGGCCTCGTCCACGTTGGCGACGTAGAGCATCGGCTTGGCGGTGAGCAGGAACGACTCGCGCGCCAGCTCCAGCTCGGGCGAGCCGGGCGGGAACGCGCGCGCCGGCTGGTTGGCTTCGAGCGCGGCGATCAGGCTGTCGAGCGTCGCGAGCTTGGGCGCTTCCTTGGGGTTGGCGCGCACCTCGCGCTGCAGCTTCTCGCGCCGCCGGGTCAGCGAGGCCAGATCGGCCAGCGCCATCTCGATCGAGATGATCTCGATGTCGCGCAGCGGGTCGGGCGCGCCCTCGACGTGGGTCACGTTGTCGTCGCTGAAGCAGCGCACGACCATCGCGACCGCGTCGGTCTCGCGGATGTGCGAGAGGAAGGCGTTACCGAGCCCTTGCCCGCTGGACGCGCCGCGCACCAGGCCCGCGATGTCGACGAAGCGCATCGTGGCCGGGACGATCTTGCGCGAGCTGCTCAGCTCCGCCAGCACGCCCAAGCGAGGGTCCGGCACGGGGACCTCGCCGACGTTGGGTTCGATCGTGGCGAACGGGTAGTTCGCCGCCAGCGCCTGCGCCGAGCGCGTGAGCGCGTTGAAGATCGTGGACTTGCCCACGTTGGGAAGACCGACGATGCCGCACGACAATGCCACGGATCGCGTTCGTACGCGAATCCGGACGATTCGCCTGGTGGATTTGCCCCTCCGGGGCAAATCCGTCGCGGTCCTCGCTTCGCTGCGGTCCGCCCAGAGGAGTTGGTGGATTCGCCCTCGGGCGAATCCGTCGCGGTCCTCGCTTCGCTGCGGTCCGCCCAGAGGAGTTGGTCTGGGGGGCCCCGGAGTATCAGGCGATGCGGCAGATGAAGGTCGACAAGCTGGGGATCGATCTCCTCACGCACGACCCGGTCGTCATCCTCAAGGACCTCGAAGGGAAGCGCTACCTTCCTATCCTGATCGGACCGTTCGAGGCGACCGCGATCGCGCTGGCGCTGGAGGGGACGGCCGTGCCGCGCCCGCTCTCGCACGACCTGATGCGCAACCTGCTCGAGTCGCTCTCGGCCAAGCTCGAACAGGTCGTCGTGCACGACATCAAGGACTCGACCTTCTTCGCCAAGCTGGTCGTGCGCACCAACGGCGAGGTCCAGGAGATCGACGCCCGGCCCTCCGACGGCATCGCGCTGGCCCTGCGCATGCACGCCCCGATCTTCGTCAGCGACAAGATCGCGCTCGAGGAGACCGTCCCCGACAAGGCGGGCGAGCCCGACGACAGCGGCAAGTTCAAGAACTTCATCGAGAACCTCAAGCCCTCGGACTTCCTGGACTAGCGGGCGCGGACGGCCGACAGGCTTGGGGGCGAGCCTGTCTAACCTAGCGCGTCGCAATGGACACGAGCAAAGAAACCGCCGAGATCGGGGTCTACGGCGGCTCCGGCTTCTACTCGCTGATCGAGAACCCGCGCGAGGTCTGGGTCGAGACCCCCTACGGCCTGCCCTCGGACAAGATCGCGCTGGGCGAGATCGCCGGCAAGAAGGTCGCCTTCCTGCCGCGCCACGGCAAGGACCACCGCTTCCCGCCGCAGTCGATCAACTACCGCGCCAACGCCTGGGCGATGAAGGCCCTGGGGGTCACCCGGATCATCGGGCCGACCGCCTGCGGCTCGCTCCAGGCCCACGTCAAGCCGGGCTCGATGGTCGTGGCCGACCAGATCGTCGACCGGACGAGCGGCCGCAAGGACACCATCTTCGACGGCCCGATCACGACCCACGTCTCGTTCGCCGACCCGTACTGCCCGCAGCTCCGCCCGCTGGCCGTCGACGCGCTGCGCGGCTTGGACATCGACACCCACGACAAGGGCACGATCGTCGTCATCCAGGGCCCGCGCTTCTCCACCCGCGCCGAGTCCAAGTGGTTCAGCTCGCTGGGCTGGGAGGTCATCAACATGACCAACTACCCCGAGTCCTACCTGGCCCGCGAACTGGAGATGTGCTACGTCAACATCTCGCTGATCACCGACTACGACGTCGGCCTGGAAGGCCAGTCGGGGATCGAGCCCGTCTCGCACGCCGAGGTGATGAAGTTCTTCGCCAGCAACAACGAGCGGGTGAAGCAGGGCATC
>JASLGJ010000507.1 GCA_030150085.1 Candidatus Elarobacter sp.
AAGAGGGCTTCATCATCCCGGTCGAGATCACGGTCTTCGAGGACCGCACGTTCACCTTCATCACGAAGACGCCGCCCGCGTCGTTCCTGATCAAGCGCGCGCTGGGCCTGGAGTCGGGCTCCAAGGAGCCCAACCGCAACAAGGTCGGCAAGCTGACCGAGGATCAGGTCCGCGAGATCGCGACCACCAAGATGCCCGACCTCAACGCCAACTCGATCGAGCAGGCCATGAAGATCGTGGCCGGCACGGCGCGCTCGATGGGCGTCGAGGTCGCGTAGATGCGCACGCACGGCAAGCGCTACAAGAACCTCGCCGCCAGCTTCGACCGCGAGGCCCTCTTCGCGCCCGACGAAGCGACCGCGATCGTGAAGAAGAACGCGACCGCGAAGTTCGACGAGACGGTCGAGATCCACATCAAGCTCGGCGTCGACCCCAAGAAGTCCGACCAGAACGTGCGCGGCACGGTCAACCTGCCGCACGGCACGGGCCGCACCGTTCGCGTGATCGTGTTCGCGCGCGGCGACGCCGGCCGCGCGGCCGCGGAAGCCGGCGCCGACGTGGTCGGCGAGGCCGACCTGATCGAGCGCGTCAAGGGCGGCTTCAGCGACTTCGACGTCGCGGTCGCGACGCCCGACATGATGCCCTCGATCGGTAAGGAGCTGGGCCGCATCCTGGCCCAGAAGATGCCCAACCCGAAGTCGGGCACGGTCACCCCGAACCCCGGCAACGCGGTGCGCGAGATCAAGTCCGGCAAGGTCGAGTACCGCCTGGACAAGACCGGCATCGTCCACACCATCGTCGGCAAGGCCTCGTTCGGCGACACCCAGCTCACCGAGAACGTCGCGACCCTGATCGACGCGATCGTGCGCGCCAAGCCGTCCGCGGCCAAGGGCACCTACCTGCGCTCGATCACCCTGACCTCCACGATGGGCCCGGGCGTCAAGGTCGACCCGACCCGCGTCCGCGCCACGGCCTCGACCGCTTAGCCGCGGTCTCGCTCCGGCAAAGAACACGAGGCGAGCGGTGTGCTCGCCTCGTTTTTCTTTTTCACCGTGCGATCGGACAAAAGGAGCGTAAAGCCGGCTTAGCACAAGCACGTCCCCAAGCTCTCTTCCGAGATGGGGTGTTTTCATGCGCCGAATCGTTGGCGTTTTCGTCTGCGCGGTCGTGGCGATCGCGTTTTCCGGCTGCGGCGGGGGATCGGGCGGCAGCGTGCCGGCCCAGCCGCAGCGCGATCCCAGCGCCTACGTCCCGCCGAGCGCTTCGCGCGGGACCCAGGTGGCGCGCCAGATCCGGATTCCCAAGGGCGCGCCCAGCGGCGCCCGGCACACCATGGCGACCAACGTGCTGCAGGATCCGGGCTTCGAGTCGGGCGGGTTCACCTACTGGGCGCAGTGCGGCAGCGTCAACGCCTCGATCACGACGGCCAAGTACCACACCGGCACGCACTCGCTCAAGGCCGGCTCGGCGAGCACCACCTCGGGCGAGATCAACGGCGACGCCGGCGTCTGCCAGCAGGTCACGATCCCCAGCAGCGGCACGCTGACCTTCTGGGAGTACGGCTCCTCGAACGAGAGCTCGACCACCTACGCCTACCAGGAAGCGGCCCTGCTCGATAGCAGCGGCGCGGTCGTGGCCGAGCTCTACCAGGCCGTCGACAACACCGGCGGCTGGGTGCAGCGCAGCGTGAACGTGTCGGCCTACGCCGGGCAGTCGCTGTGGGTCTACTTCGGCGTCCACGGCGACGGCTACGCCAGCGACTACACGACCCTCTACGTCGACGACGTCGTCCTGAGCGGCGGCGCGACGCCGACCCCCAGCCCGACCCCGACCGCCAAGCCCAGCGTCACCCCCACGCCGGTCGGCACCCCGACGCCGACGCCCAAGCCCACCGCGACGCCCACCCCCTCGAGCAGCTACACGCCCATCCCCGCGCCCTCGCCGGCGGGCGGCACCTGCGGCTCGTCCTGCGGCGTGGAGCGCTGGCACGTGAAGACCATGAGCGACACCTACAACCAGCAGGTGAACCGCACGCCGCAGGCCGTCACGGTCGACACGCTGGTCCACGCCGCGGTTCCCTCGGGCTTGTCCTCGTCGTCGGACAACATCCGCTTCTCGCCCTGGGAGCTGGAGGCGGTGCACATGACCGCGAAGTTCGTCGGCTGGAAGACCGAGACCGACAACGACTACCACATCGTGGTGGCCGACCTGAACAACTCCAGCGAGACCATGATCATCGAGCCGCCCTCGGCGAGCTGCTCGGGGGCCTGCGCGTCGGGCTACGGCTCGCTCTACACCTCGGCGCGCCAGGCCTTCGTGAACTGCCTGGGCAGCCCGCCCTCGTCGTTCACGACGACCAGCAAGAACATCACGGTCAACGTGACCGGCGTCCCGATGTTCGACCTGCTCCACGGGCAGACCGGGGTCGCGCCCAACGGCATCGAGATCCACCCGGTCATCAGCGTCACGCTGACCGGATGCTGATCCGCCCCCTCGCGGCGAGCGCGCTGATCGGCGC
>JASLGJ010000519.1 GCA_030150085.1 Candidatus Elarobacter sp.
GGCCAGCCGGTCCATCGTCGCGCGCACCTGGCGCGACACCGCCAGCGCGTTGCCGCTCTGCAGCTGCAGGATCCCCAGACCGATGCCCTCGTTGCCGTCGAACCACAGCGAGCCCGAGTAGTTCTCCGCCCCGAGCACGACTCGCCCGACGTCGCGCACCTTCACGAAGCCCCCGTCGGGATTGGTCTTGAGCACGATGTTGGCGAACTGGCTGGAGTCGTGCAGGCGGCCGGTGGCGAGGACCGAGTACTCGTAGGGCTGGTGGCCGTTGGTCGGCGGCGCGCCGATCGCGCCCGCCGCGACCTGGACGTTCTGGGCCTGCAGCGCGGTCACCACGTCGCCCGCCGTCAGGCCGTTGTCGGCCAGGCGCTTGGGGTCGACCCACAGGCGCATGGCGTACTTGCGCTCGCCGAACACCCGCACGTCGGAGACGCCGTTGATGCGCTTGAGGTCGTTGACGACGTTGTTCTCGAGGAAGTTGGTCAGGTAGGCCTGGTCCCAGCGCTTGTCGGACGACGTGACGCCCAGCGCGGCCACGAACGTCCCCGAGTTCTTGGAGACGGTCACGCCGATCTGCTTGACCTCGTTGGGCAGCCGGCCCTGAGCCAGGTTCACCGCGTTCTGCACGTCGTTGGCGGCCTGGTCGAGGTCGCGGTCGAGGTTGAACGTCGCGGTGATGGAGGAGCTGCCGTCGCTGCCCGAGGTGGACTGGATGTAGCGCAGTCCCTGGACGCCGTTGATGGCCTCTTCGAGCGGGGTCGTCACCGACGACTCCACCGCCTCGGCGCTGGCGCCTTGGTAGAACGCCGAGACGCTCACCGTGGGCGGCGCGATGTTGGGGAACTGCGCGATGGGCAGGGTCGGGATCGAGATGAGCCCGAGCAGTAAGATGACGAGCGAGCACACCGATGCGAAGATCGGGCGCCTCAGGAAGAAGTCGACCACGCTGCGTTCGACCCCGTCGAACAGTGCCGGGTTGCCGCCCGGCGGTTGCTTTTTACGAGACCGCGGCAGCCGCTTCCGCGGGGAGCCAGCCGTCGAGCGCGGCGACCTCGCCGACCAGCGTTCCGGCGGCGTTGAGCAGCGTCGCCCGGGCGTGCGGCGCGAGCTCGGCCCGGGCGGCCGGTTCGAGCGCGCGCAGCGCGTCGAGCACCGCCAGCGTGGCGGGCGGGGCGGCCCGGCGGGAGCCGTCGAGGACCTTGAGCGCCAAGCCCAGCCCGGCGTCGAGCAGGGCGTCGCAGTGGACGCCCTCGGCCCCGGCCTTGGCGACGATCCGCCCCCCGCTGGCCCGCATCAGGTCGGTGTCGAAGCGCTCCGTGCCGGCCACGTACCACGGCTCGCGGCCCATCGCGGACGCCACCCGGGCCAGCGCGCCGGCGTCGCCGTCGTCCAGTCCCTCCAGCGTCGCGAAGCGGGCGAAGGAGGTCGCGGCCTTGCGCAGCGAGGTCGCGTAGACCGGGATCCCGCAGCCGTCCACGCCGAGCTGGTCGGGCCCGAACCGGTCGTCGCTGACCCGCTCGCACAGGGCCAGGATGGCCCGCTGGGCGGGGTGGTCGGGCTCGAGATAGCCCTCCAGCGGCGCGCCCAGGACCGTGGCCAGGGCCAGGATGCCGGCGTGCTTGCCGCTGCAGTTGTGGTGCAGCGGGCCGGGCGCCTCGCCGCGCTCGGCCAGGGCCTGCGCGGCCGGCTCGTACTGCGGCGGGTGGACCCCGCAGCGCAGGTCGGCCGGCGAGGCCCCGATCCGCTCGAGCATGCTCGCGACCAGCTCGGTGTGACCCGGCTCGCCGTTGTGCGAGGCGCACATCACGGCCAGCTCGCGCTCGCCGAAGCCGAAGCGCTCCAGGACGCCGGCCCGCACCGCGGCCGCGGCGATGAACGGCTTGGCCGAGCTGCGCAGGAAGACCGGGGTCTCCACGGTCCCCACCTTGAGCGCGACGGTGCCGTCGGGCGCGCACACGCAGGCCGCGACGTGGTGGACGGACTCGACCCGCGGTCCGCGGCGGACGGCGACCGCGGGCACGCCCGCTAGCTCCCAAAACATGACGAGGACGAGCCGTTCGGCTCCTCGCTGCGCGCTTCCCGGGCCTGGGTACGATGCTCGCCTATGGACGCCCCCGCCAACGCCTCGACCGCCGCCGGAGTCTCGCTGCGGCCCCAAGCGCTCGCCCAGTTCCCCGACCACTGGCCCTCGGGGATCGCGCCCGCCCGCGACGGGCGCATCTTCCTGAGCTTCCCGCGCCTGGACCCCGTCCCCGCGCCGTACACCTTGGCCGAGCTGGTCGACGGCAAGCCCGTGCCCTTCCCCGACGCGCTGGTCAACGCGATCGACCCCGGCGACGGCGCGCACCGCTTCGTCTCGGTCCACGGCATCGCGCTGGGGCCTGGTGGCCGGCTGCTCGCGCTCGATACCGGTGCGACCTCGCTCGAAGGCGGCGACCCCAAGGCCGCCAAGCTCTACGTGATCGACCTCGACCGCAACGCGATCGTCCACGGGATCGGCTTCCCCGCCGACGTGGTGCTGCCGACGACTTACCTCAACGATCTGGTGATCGACTACAGCCGCGGGAAGGCCGGCTTCGCCTACATCAGCGACTCCGGCGCCAAGGGCCCCAACGGGATCATCGTGGTCGACCTCGACAGCGGCAAGTCGTGGCGCCGGCTGAGCGGGCAGGACTGCGTGCGCCCGGCCCAGCCGGCCGGGTTCGCGATCGCCACCGTCGACGGCCCGATCGCCGCCGCGCCCGGGATCGACGGGATCGCGCTCTCGCCCGACGGCCGGACGCTGTGGTGGACCCCGCTGGGCGGCTACCAGCTCTTCTCGGTCGAGACCGACCTGCTCGCCCACGAGCACGCCGACGACGACCTGATCGCGCGCCACGTCGTGCGCCACGACGAGCGCGACTTCGCCTCGGACGGCCTGGACTGCGACCGCGAGGGGCGGGTCTACTTCACCGACGTCACCCACGGCACGCTGCGGCGCTTCATCCCGGCCGAGAACCGCTACGAGACGCTGCTCCACGGCGAGAACCTGATGGTCTGGCCCGACGCGGTCAAGCTGGGCCCGGACCGGATCGTCTACGTCACCGACAGCCAGGTCAACCGGATGCCGAACTTCAACGGCGGGGTGGACCGGCGCGAGCGCCCGTTCACGCTCTACCGGGCCGCGATCGACGCCGACCCGGCCCAGTTCTGAGCTAGTTGGAGGCCGGGGCGGCGAGCGCGAACGAGCGGCGCGCGCGCAGCTCCGGCGCGAACACCGCGCAGCGCCCCGCCCCCATCTCCTTGGCCCGGTACATCGCCACGTCGGCGTCGCGCAGAACGTCCTCGGGGTCGGCGTAGCGGCCGTCGATCAGCGCGATGCCGACGCTGGCCGAGACGCAGAACGCGCGCCCGTCGGCGTCGTCGAGCGGGAACGGCTCGCTCAGCCCGTAGACGATCCGCTGGCCGAGCAGCACGGCGTGCT
The DNA here is from genome assembly GCA_030150085.1 of Candidatus Elarobacter sp. Taxonomy (GTDB): domain Bacteria; phylum Vulcanimicrobiota; class Vulcanimicrobiia; order Vulcanimicrobiales; family Vulcanimicrobiaceae; genus Vulcanimicrobium. The sequence goes on from JASLGJ010000519.1 coordinate 3,464, forward strand.
CCTCGTCCTCGACCCCGTCGAGCAGCACCATGAACTCGTCGCCGCCGATCCGGGCCAGCGTGTCGCCGCCGCGCACGTAGCACTGCAGCCGGCGCGCCAGCGCGGCCAGGAGCCGGTCGCCGGCCAGGTGACCGAAGTTGTCGTTGACCAGCTTGAAGCGGTCGATGTCCAGGAACAGCACCGCGCGGCACGGCGCGCCCGGGTCGCGCGAGGCCTCGACCGCGGCCCGCAGGCGGGTCAGGAACAGCGCCCGGTTGGGCAAGCCGGTCAGGTCGTCGCGGTAGGCCGCGTTGGCCAGGTTCGACTCGAGCAGCTGGAGGCGCAGCATCTCGGTCTGGGCCAGCCAGCGCTCGGTGACGTCGCGCCGGGTGAAGACCCAGTGCGTCAGGCCGGGCTCGGCGTCGCGCACCGCGACGTAGCGCAGCTCGGCCAGGAACGGCGTGCCGTCCTTGAGGTAGTGCAGCGCCTCGAGCTGGCCCGAGCCGCCCGCCGCGAGCGCGCGCTCGAGCGCCGCGAGCGCGGCCGGGTTGGTCTCCGGGCCGAACAGCGCGCGCAGCGGGTGCAGTCCGGCGGCTTCTTCCGCCCCGTAGCCGGTGAGGTCGGAGAACGCCGCGTTGGTGTAGACCGTGGCCAGCGCGCCGGCGCGTTCCGTCGCGATGCAGACCGCGTCCGTCGAAGCCGCCAGCGCTTGCTCGAGGATGTGCAGGCATGCTTCGGGAGTGCCGAGCGGAAACAGACCCGCGGCCCGCAGGGCGTTGGAGAGGTGCACGGCGGAGGTTCCTCGGGGAGCGCTAGGTGCGGTTGGTGACGACGTCGATCATGGCGTCGACGACCAGCGGGTCGAAGTGCGTGCCGCGGCCCGCGACCAGCCGGTCGAGCGCGTCGCCCGGGGCCAGCGGCGGCCGGTAGGGCCGGCGCCCGATCATCGCGTTGAAGGCGTCGGCGACGCACACGATGCGCGCCGCGCCCGGGATCGCCTCGCCCCGCGTGCGGTCCGGGTAGCCGTTGCCGTCGTAGCGCTCGTGGTGCGAGTGCACCGGCGGCTCGAGGTGGGCCAGGAGCGGGATGCGGGCGATGATCGCCGCGCCGTCGGCGGCGTGGCGCTGCATGATCGCGTACTCGACGGGGGTCAGGCCGCGCGGGGCGTTGAGGATCGCCGCCGGGGTCGCGATCTTGCCGATGTCGTGGACCAGGCCGCCGCGCGCGACGTCGAGCGCGCTCTGCTTGTCCAGCGCCATCCGCTTGGCCAGCCGCGCGCACCAGGTCGAGACGGCCCGCGAGTGCTCGGCGGTCAGCTCGTCGCTGTGGTCGAGCCGGCTCATCAGGTCGTCCAGCGCGACGTCGATCTCGTCGATCGCCTCGTGCGCGGCGGACTGGCGGACCAGGCGCGGGCGCGCCGCCAGCCGCTCGACCTCGCCCCGCAGGCGGACCATCTCGTCGAACGAGACGGCGCAGCCGGGCAGGCCCAGGACGGTCGCGATCGCGGTCTCGCAGGCGGCCGGCAGCAGGGCCGCCATCGGCAGCACCGCGACGTAGCGCTGGCAGACGCCGTCGACCCAGCGCGCGAGGCGGACGAAATCGCCTTCGGCGACCGCGCTCGCGAAGCGCTCGACGAAGCGCAGGGCCAGGATCTCCGCGCCCACGGTGCGCTGGGCGGGAGCCAGCCGGCTCATGACGGACGAGACGATGTCTCGGCTGCGTGCCCGGCAGCCTGACGCCGAACGCGGGTCGCCGCTCTCCGCGGCAATGACCTGATACATGAGGTCCTTCTCCAAGCCGGACCCGCCGTTCGCCCAAACGCCGGTTCCACCGCCTACATACCCGGGACTAAAGACCTAAAACCTTCTCACCCCCAAATTTGGGGGAGTCTTTTTGTACAGTTTACGTCAATCGTGCCGGATCACGGTCCGCCTCGGGCAGGCTGAGCGCGGCGAGGAAGCGCGCGATGCCGCCCAGCTCGACCGCTTCGAGGCGTTCCAGCGCGTCGGCCAGCGAGGCCGTGCCGTACCAGCCGCGCGCCCAGCGCTCGTGGAGGACCTCGATCGCGGCCAGCAGCGCCGCCACCCGCGGTCCGGCTTGGCCGGCCGAGGCCCGCAAGGCGCTCAGGGTGGCCGCCGCGCGGGCGTTGCGGCCGAGCAGGATCTCGGCCAGGGCGAGGTTGGCCCGGGCCCGCAGGGCCAGGCGGTCGTGCGGGTCGAGCGCGCGCAGGGCGGTGCGGGCGGCCCGGGCCGCGGCCACGCTCTCGGCCCGCATCCCGGCCGCGGCGGCGTAGACCGCCGACTCGGCGTAGCGCAGCGCGCGCCGGTCGTCGTCGAACTGCTTGTCGGCGCTGGGCGCGAGCAGCGCGTAGGCGTGCTCGAAGCGCCCGTCCCAGGCCGCCCGCAGAGCCTGCGCCGGGAGGAGCGACTCGCTGACCATCGGGGTCAGCAGCACCTGCAGCTCGCGCAGCTCCGCGTCGAGCCGCTCGAGCGCCGCCCCGTCGCCCGCGTCGACCGCGAGCTCGATCAGGTTGAGGGTCGCGTAAAGCCGCAGGGTCGTGCTGCCCGAGCGGCGCGCGGCTTCGGCCAGGCGGACCAGGTAGCCGCGCGCCGCGGCCGCGTCGTCGTAGGCCAGGATCGCGACGTTGTGCAGCACGCTCAGGGCCCGCGCGGCGAGGTCGTGCAGAGCGGTCCGCTCGGCGTCGGCCAGGGCCCGCAGGGCGTGGGCCTCGGCGGCCGCGTACTGGCCGTGGTTGAGCGCCACGTAGGCCGCCTGGTGGAAGATGCGGGCCCGGATCGCCTCGTCCTCGACGCTGCCCGCCCGAGCCAGGGCCTGGGCCGAGGCGTCGAGCGCCTCGGGCAGGCGGTGCGCGCCGACGTAGGCCGTTCCCAGCAGGCCCCACAGCGCCGCCGCGTTGGCCTCGGTCAGCCCCGGACGGGCCAGCTCGGCCTCGAGCAGGTCGGTCGCGTCGGTCCGCCCGCGCCGCACCAGGTCGAGCCCGTAGCGGACCACGATCTCGTTGCGGCGGTCCCCGTCGACCGCGTCGATCGCGATCCGGAACCAGGCCTCGGCCACGTCGAAGCGCTCGTCCAGCGAGGCGATCGCGGCCTTCATCGCAAGCCCGGTCGGGCCGCTCACCGCGGCGTCGTCGGGCAGCAGCGCGAGCGCCCCGCGCACCAGCTCGACGTCGCCCTGGTCGAGGGCCCGGAAGCCGCGCCGCTCCAGCGCGCGCACGATCGCGCCCGGGTCGCCCGCGCGCACCCGCAGGGCCAGCGCGTCGGCCCAGCGCCCCAG
>JASLGJ010000015.1 GCA_030150085.1 Candidatus Elarobacter sp.
CGACCGTCTCGGCGATCGGCCACGAGGCCGACGCGCCGCTGACCGACTTCGTGGCCGACCACCGTGCCGCGACGCCCTCGGCCGCCGCGCAGACCGTGCTGCCTCGCCGCGACGACCTGCTGGCCGTGGTGGCCGAGCACCGCCGCACGCTCGCGCGCGACGTGGAGCGGCTGGTCGCCGCGCGCGAGCGTGCGGCGGTGCTCGGCGACCACGGCCAGCAGGTCGTCGCGGCGAGGCAGCACGGTCTGCGCGGCGGCCGAGGGCGTCGCGGCGCGGTGGTCGGCCACGAAGTCGGTCAGCGGCGCGTCGGCCTCGTGGCCGATCGCCGAGACGGTCGGGTGCGCGGCGGCGGCCAGCGCGCGCACCACCCGCTCGTCGCTGAAGGCGAACAGGTCCTCGAACGAGCCGCCGCCGCGCGCCAGCACGATCAGGTCGACCGGCATGGCCGAGGCGCGGGCGATGGCGCGCACGATTTCGGGCGCGGCGTTCTCGCCCTGCACCGGCGTCGGCACGATCTGGATGTCGACGTGCGGCGCGCGCGCGCGGGCCTGGGTGACGAAGTCGCGCGCGCCGTCGGCCTGCTTGGAGGTGATGAGCGCGATGCGGAAAGGAAAGCGCGGCAGCGCGCGCTTGCGCTCGTCGGCGAACAGCCCTTCCGCCATGAGCCGCGCCTTGAGCTGCTCGTAGCGGCGGTGCAGCGCGCCGCTGGACCCGACCGGCTCCACCTCGAACACGCGCAGCTGGTAGCGCGAGGCCTTGGCGTAGGTCTGCACGCCGCCGTACGCCACCACCTCGTCGCCGTTGGCGAGTTCGGGGAAGCTCGCCGCCGCCTCGCTGAAGGCGACGCAGTTCAGCAGCGCGTCGCGGTCCTTGAGGTCGAAGTAGGTGTTGCCGTTGGGCTGGGCGCGCAGGTTGGAGATCTCGCCGCGCACGCCCAGCCGCGCGAACGCCTTCTCGCGGGAGAACAGGCCCGCGATGTAGTTGGCCAGGCGCGAGACCGCGACGACGCGCACGTCGGCGCGCACGGTCGTCACGGCGCGGCCGTCGGCTCCGCTTGCGGCTGCGGGTCGGTCGCCAGCGACTGGAACGTCTGGCCGTCGCCGATCGCGTCGGGCGGAGGCGTCAGCGGCACGAGCGTGGGCGGCGTCTTCACCGCGGGCAGCGGCGGCAGCGCCGCGACCGCCGCGGGGACGGCGGGCGCCGGCAACTCGTCGTACGCGGTCCGGCGGCGGCGGTGCCGGTAGGGCGACGGGCTGGCGCCGTCGTCGGGCGTGCCGCAAGTGCGCTCGGGGCCCGTGCCGGTCAGGAAGACTTCGTCCTTGCCGGTGCCGCAGAGCTTGACCTTGGTCACCTCGCCGGCCGGCAGCGCGAAGTCGTGCTTGGGCGTCTTCGCCAGCGCCGCTTTCATGAAACGGGCCCAGATGCGGGCCGGGATGTTGCCGCCGTACGACTCGTTCATGCGGGTGTAGTCGTCGTTGCCGACCCACACCGCCGCGACCAGGTCGGGCGTGTAGCCGACGAACCACGCGTCGCGGAACGACGAGGTGGTGCCGGTCTTGCCCGCGGCGGGGCGGCCGATCTCGGCGTTGGGGTAGCCGGTGCCCTCTTTGATCACCGACTCCAGCATCGAAGTCATCACGTAGGCGACGCCCGCGCTGACCACTTCGGTCTGCTGCGGATAGGTGTTGTCGAGCAGCGGCGTGCCCAGCGAGTCGCGCACCATCTTGATCGGCGAGGGCGCGATGTGGACGCCCTGGTTCGCCAGCGTCGCGTAGCCCGTGGCTTGGTCGAGCGGCGAGACCACCGACGAGCCCAGCGCCAGCGACAGGTTCGGCTCGAGCGGCGCCGTGACGCCCATGCGCTTGGCGTACTCGATCACCCGGTCGATGCCCAGGTCCTGCGCGAGCTTGACCGCGACGACGTTGCGCGACTGCGCCAGCGCGTAGCGCAGCGTGATGTCGCCCAGGTAGCGGTTGTCGTCGTCCATCGGCGTCCAGCGGGTGCCGTCGCCCATCGGGTAGCTGACCGGCGTGTCGGCGACCATCGTGGTCGGCGGGTGGCCGGCGTCGATCTCGGCGGTGTACACGTAGGTCTTGAACGACGAGCCGGGCTGGCGGTGCGCCTGCCAGGCGCGGTTGAACTGGTTGGTCAGCGAGAACGGGTGCGCGCCGCCGACCATCGCGACGATCTCCCCCGTCGAAGGCTTGATCGCGACCAGCGCCGCTTCGTGCGCGCCGATCCCCTCGGCCTTGGCGCGCCCGATGCCCCAGGTGACCGCTTCCTGCGCGACGTCCTGCACCGCGGGATCGAGCGTGGTGTTGACCTGCAGCCCGCCCTCGAAGGTCGCCTGCGTGCCGAACTGCTGCTCCAGCAGATGCGTGACGTAGGTGGTGAAGTACGGGTAGCGGTACGAGGTGAGCCCCTGCGGCCGCTCGCCGATCAGGCGCAGCGGCTCGCGCTCGGCGGCGCGGGCCTGACCGGCGGTGATGAAGCCGGCGTCGGCCATGCGTCCGAGCACGTGGTGCTGGCGCTGCTTGGCGTGATCGAGGTTGACGTAGGGCGAGTAGTCCGACGGCGCGGCGGGCAAGCCCGCCAGCACCGCGATCTGGCCCAGCGACAAGTGCCCGATGTCGGTCCCGAAATAGGTGTGCGCGGCGGCCTCGACGCCGTAGGCGCCCGAGCCGAAGTAGATCAGGTTGAGGTAGCGCTCGAGGATCTCGTCCTTGGTGTAGTAGCGCTCGATCTCGATGGCGAGCAGCGCTTCCTGCACCTTGCGCGAGATCGAGACCTCGTTGGAGAGGAACAGCCGCCGCGCGAGCTGCTGCGTGATCGTCGACGCGCCCTGGAACTGCTGGTGGCGGTAGTCGGCGATCGCGGCGCGCGCGATGCCGCCGAAATCGACCCCGTGGTGCTGGTAGAAGTGCGCGTCCTCGGTCGCGATGAACGCGTTGCGCACGCGCACCGGGATCTTGTCGATGGTGACCCAGGTGCGGTTCTCGCGGTACAAGTTCGCGAGCTGCATGCCGTTGCGCGCGTAGACGCGGGTCGAGCGCGAGGGCTGGTAGTCCGCCATGCGGTTGATGTCGGGCAGGTTGCGCGAGTACGAGGCGACGATTCCCGCCACCACGCCGACCGACAGCAGCACCGCGAACAGCGCCAGGATCGCCAGCCACTTGACGACGCCCAGCGCGACCCGGCCCGCGCCGCCGCCCTTGCGCTTGCCCGGGCGCGGCCGTGCCACGCCGGGGCGCGGCAGCGCGCGGCTCACGGCGCGACCTGCTGGCGCACGCGCTCCAGCACGCCGTTGACGTAGCGCCCGGAGTCCTCGGTCGAAAACTTCTTGGCCAGCTCCACGGCCTCGTTGATGACCACCGGCGGCGGCGTGTCCTTGCGGTGGTTGAGCTCGAAGACGCTCATGCGCAGCACGAGCCGGTCGATGGTGGGCAGCCGTTCGAGCGTCCAGCCTTCGAGCAGCGGGGCGATGATCGCGTCGGACTCCTGCTCGTTCTCGAGCGTGCCCATGACCAGATCGCGCACGAACGCGCGGCCTTCGGAGGCTTCGTCGCGGGCGAGCAGCTCGGCCAGCATCTCGCTCGCGGGACGCTTGCCGATCTCGGTTCCGTAGAGCGCCTGCAAGGCGAGCTCGCGCCCGTACCGGCGAGATGACGACGCCATTACGAGACCGCGGCCTGGTTTCTCCGCGCCAAGTACGCCGGCAGCCAGCCTACGCCGATGCCGCCGTGGCGGAACTCGGGATCGGCGAGCACCTCGCGGCAGAAGTCGACCGTCGTCTTCACGCCTTCGATACGGGTCTCGGAGAGCGCGCGTTCCATGCGCAGGATGGCCGACTCGCGGGTCCGTCCGACGGCGATGATCTTGGCCAGCATCGAGTCGTAGAACGGCGGCACCATCGCGCCGCTGTAGACGTGCGTGTCGACCCGGATGCCGGGGCCGCCGGCGAACACGACGCTGGTCAGCGTGCCGGCCGCGGGCGCGAAGTTGTTGTCGGCGTCCTCGGCGTTGACGCGCACCTCGATGGCGTGGCCGTGCGGGTGGAGATCGTCCTGGCTGAAGCCGAGCGGCTCGCCCGAGGCGATGCGGATCTGCTCCTTGACCAGATCGACCCCGTAGACCAGCTCGCTGACCGGGTGCTCGACCTGGATGCGGGTGTTCATCTCCATGAAGAACACGTCGCTCCCGCTGACCAGGAACTCCAGGGTGCCGGCGTTGGTGTAGCCGACCGCGCGGGTCGCGGTGGTGGCGACCTCGTGCAGGCGGTCGCGCACGGCCGGATCGAGCTCGGGCGCGGGCGCCTCCTCGATCAGCTTCTGGTGCGAGGGCTTCTGCACCGAGCAGTCGCGCTCGCCCAGGTGAACGACCCCACCGTGCTCGTCGGCCAGCACCTGGACCTCGATGTGGCGCGGGTTGACGATCAGCTTCTCGACGTACATCCGGCCGTCTTTGAACGAGGCCTCGGCCTCGGCCTGAGCGGTGGCGAAGGCGGTGGCCAGCTCGCCGGGCGAGGGCACCTCGCGCATCCCCTTGCCGCCCCCGCCCGCGGTGGCCTTGAGCAGCACCGGGTAGCCGATCTTCTCGGCCACCTCGCGCGCCTCGTCGACCGAGGCCACGATGTCCGAGCCCGGGGTGGTCGGCACGCCGGCCGCGGCCATCAGCCGCTTCGCGGTCGCCTTGTCGCCCATGCTGCCGATCACGCTGGGCTTGGGGCCGATGAAGACCAGCCCGTGGTCGGCCGCGATCTCGGCGAAGCGCGCGTTCTCGGCCAGGAAGCCGTAGCCGGGGTGGATCGCGTCGCAGCCGCTGATCAGCGCGGCCGAGATGATGTTGGGGATGTTCAGGTAGGAGCGCATCACCGGCCCAGGCCCGACGCAGAACGCCTCGTCGGCGTGGCGGACGTGGAGCGACTGGCGGTCGGCCTCGCTGAAGATCGCGACGGTCGAGACCCCCAGCTCGTGGCAGGCCCGGTTGATCCGCAGCGCGATCTCGCCCCGGTTGGCGATCAGGACTTTCTTAAACACCGCGCTCGGCCCTCACGACCGGCGTTCGATCGCGAACAGGGGCTGGCCGTACTCGACCGGCTGGCCGTCGGTCACCAGCACCGCGCTGACCCGCCCGCCGCTGCGCGAGCGGACCGGGTTGCGGATGCCCAGCGTCTCGACGTAGGCCAGCTCGCGGTCGCCGTCGAGGTCCTGGCCCTCGCCCACCGGCGGGCGCAGCAGGCGCACCACCCCGACCACGTCGCTGGCGATCAGGTCGGTCCGCCGCTCGGGCGGGGCGGCCGGCTCCGCCGTGAGGGCGGCGGCAGGGGCGCGCGGGGTGCGGCGCAGCTCGATCTCGGTCTCCCCGTCACGGACGCGCAAGCGCGCGAACCCGCTCTCGGTGAGGGCGCCGGCGAGCGCGCGGGCACGCGTCGCGATCAGGTCCTCGGTCATCGGAGCGGACGGTTCGACGCGCGCCGCTTGCCGCCCCCGGCGGGCCGCGCTCGAAACTGCCGAAGAAAGGAACGAGGAGGTGTCTGGGTTGAGCGTCAGCACCATCGCCACGGATCCGGCGTTCGTCGTCGTCTACCCGTACGGTTTCGATTTACGAGGGTGCGCTCGCGCCCTCGACGAGGCCCTGATCCCGCATCGCGCGGCCGGCTTCCCGTACGCGCCGGACGAAGTGCTGCCCGTTCCGGTCGTCTACCTGATCGACCAGGCTAGCCTGGACTCGCTGGGACCGCGGGCCATCGTCGAGCAGGCCCTGGAACTGATGGTCGCCGGGCAGTCGGCGACCATCGTCGTGCTGGCCGACCCCGCCGCCCCGGCGGAGTGGCTGGCCGCGCACCCCTGCGTGGGAGGCTGGCTGGCGGCCCCGGCCGGCGGCCCGCAGCTCGTCGCGGCGGTTCGCGCGGCGGCCGCCGCGGTGGTGGCCCGGGACGAGGTCGCCCGCCTGCGCGGCGAGAGCGATCACCTGCAGCGGATCGGCCTGGCCCTCTCGGCCGAGCGCGACCTGGTCCGCCTGCAGCAGACCATCGTGCGCAGCGCGCGCCGCCTGACCCACGCCGACTCGGGCTCGCTCTACCTGCTCGAGGACGGCCCCCTGGGCGAGCGGGTGCTGCGCTTCGCGGTCGCCCAGACCGGACCCGACGACGCCGGCACCCACCTGGGCGCGGTGCTGCCGCTCTCGCGCAGCTCGATCTCGGGCTACGTCGCGCTCTCGGGCGAGGTGGTGCGGATCGACGACGCCTACGACATCCCCGGTGACGCCGAGTACCGCTTCAACCAGAGCTTCGACCGGGCCAACGCCTACCGCACCAAGTCCGTGCTGGCGGTGCCGATGCGCGACCACGAGGACGCGATCGTCGGCGTGATCATGCTGATCAACCGCAAGCCGGCCTTCGAGACGGCGCTGCTCTCGCCCGAGCACACCGAGGCCCTGGTGCGCTCCTTCTCCTCGCGCGACGAGCGGCTGCTGCTCTCGCTGGCCTCGCAGGCCGGCGTCGCGCTCGAGAACCGCACCCTGGTGGAGTCGATCCAGAACCTGTTCGAGCAGTTCGTGGCGGCCTCGGTCAAGGCCATCGAGGTGCGCGACAAGTCGACCCAGGGCCACTCGGCGCGCGTCGCCGAGCTGACCGTGCTGCAGGCGCAGGCGATCAACGCGGTCGAGAGCGGCCCGCTGGCGAGCCTGTGCTTCGACCCCGACCAGCTGCGCGAGATGCGCTACGCCTCGCTGCTGCACGACTTCGGCAAGGTCACCGTGCCCGAGTACATCTTCGGCAAGAACAAGAAGCTGCCGGACGGGCGGATCGACGCGGTGCGGCTGCGCTTCCTGCTCGCGATCGAGCAGTGCGAAGACGAGCGCGAGCGCCTGCGCCTGCGCCGGCTGCTGGCGACGGTCGAAGCGGCGAACGAGCCGCTCGTGGTGGCCAACGAGCTCTCGACGGCGCTCGAAGCGCTGACCACGGTCACCTATCGCGACCTCGACGACGAGCGCCCGGTGCTGAGCCGCAGCGAGATCGAGTACCTGCGCATTCCGCGCGGCTCGCTCTCGGCCGCCGAGCGCCACACCATGGAACAGCACGTCACCCAGTCGTTCCATTTCCTGCGCGAGATCCCGTGGACCAAGACGCCCTGGGGCAACGTCCCCGAGTACGCCTACGGCCACCACGAGCACCTCGACGGCACCGGCTACCCGCGCGGCCTGCGCGCCGAGGCGATCGCGCCGCAGGTCCGCCTGCTCACGATCAGCGACATCTTCGACGCGCTGACCGCCAACGACCGCCCCTACAAGCCGGCGCTGACGGTCGAGCGCGCGCTCGACATCCTCGTGCACGAGTTCGCCGAGCGCGGCAAGGTCGACGCCCAGCTGCTCGACCTGTTCATCGCCAAGCGCGTCTACGAACCGGTGCTCGCCGGCCACGTCTGACGCGCCCGCGGGCGAGCCTCACATCCGGGTGGCGAGACCGAGCGAGAGCACCGGGTAGGTGCGCAGCACGTTCGCCGAGCTGGCGAAGTCGCGCCGGGCTTGGGCGAGGTCGGCTTGGAACTGCGGCATCTGCGTGGCCGGGCCGCTGGCGTCGAGCGTCGTGCTGACGCTGCGGAACACCACGCCCGCATCGGCGGTGAAGTAGGTGCCGCGGCGGCGCGGCGCGCCGATCCCGAAGCCGACGTAGGGCGCGCTCGAGCCGAGCTTCGCGCTGCCCGTCACCGTGCCGACCTGCGCGGCGGTGTAGGTGTTGCCGTTGATCGTGTAGGTGCCGTTGCCCGAGCTCGTGCCGGTGACGTCGATGCGGTCGCTGCCGAACAGCATCCCCGCGCTCAGCCGGAACGGCGTGCGGCCGGGGTGGAAGTCGAGCAGCGCGGCGACGTTGCGCAGCCGCGCGGTGCCGGTGTAGTCGAGGTTGTCGGCGCTGCCGCTGCGGGTGAGGGCCAGCGTCCCGGTCGAGAGGCGCAGCTCGGCGCCCGGCGCGATCGCGTGCGAGAGCGCGACGCCGTAGCCGAGCGAGGAGACGTGCAGATCGGTCGCGCTCTGCGCGAGGACGTCGGCCCGCGCGGCCGCCGGCGCGAGCAGCGCGCACGACAAGGCCGCCAGCGTGCTGACACGGCGAAAGTTCATCATGCCGGAATGATCGGCGCGAAGGCGTCGGTTCCGCAGGCTGCGCGCTCGCGCGAGCCGGACGCGCGGCAGAACGCTTCGAGGACAAGGCAGGCGGTGGAGCGCCGGGCGTGAAAGCGGCCCGCCTACCGCTACGTTCGTTCGGGTGAGGAGCTGCAATGGCGCAAGACGAGATCGCGTGGGGCGTGGACTCGGCCGACCCCGTGACCAGCGCGGCCTGGGACGCCGCGTACAACCTGCTCGGCAAGCTGCCGAAGTTCTGGGGCCGCTACGTCGGCGGGGACTACGCCGTGACCGCGAGCGAGATCGCCTACCTGCACGAGAAGAACTGCAAGGTCTTGTTTGCTTACAATGACACCGGACCCGACGACGTGGCGGGCGACAGCGCGGCGGGGGCGGCCGACGCCAACGCCGCCATCGCGGCGCTGAAGGCGCTCGGCGTTCCGGCCGGGGTGTACGTCTACGCCGACATCGAGGCCGGCTGGTCGCCCAGCGTGGCCTGGCTCGACGGCTGGGTCTCCACCCTGTCCGCCTCGGAGTACGGCCCGGGCCTGTACGGCAACCCCGACGCCGACTTCGGCCCGGCCTACGACGAGGCGTACGCGGGCGCGCCCGAGCACTTCGCCCGCACCCGCATCTGGTCGAGCGAGCCCGAGCCCTACGACGGCAGCGAGTGCGGCCAGCCGCCGCCCTCCACGTTCGCGCCCGACACGCCCAACAGCAACGCCGCGGGCACCGTGGTCTGGCAGTACGTCGAGAACTGCACCGCCGCCGCGGTCGACTGCGACCTCGCCAACGCCGCCGGCCTGGCCACGATGTGGTGACGAGCCTCTAGGCCGACGGCGGCTCGGCCGCAGGCCGAACGCCACGGATTCGCCGCAGGCTAATCCACTACGGGCGGTATACCAGGCCCACGCTCAAGACGGGGGTCACGATGCGGGTCCGCAGCTCGCCGCGCAGCCGCGCCAAGTCGGCCGCGAACGCGGGATCGCCGCGCAGCGGGCCGGTCGCGTCGGCGTCCGCGACGCCGTTGCGCACCAGCACGCCGGCGTCGAAGTCGAGCGCCAGCCCGCGGATCAGCCCGGTGCCGGTGCCGACCCCGGCGTAGAGCGCGGGCCGGGTGAAGCTGACCCGGCTCGACACCGTGCCCGCCCCGGCGGCCGCGTACGTGCCGCTGCCCACCGCGACCGTCGCGCCGTCGGGGCGGGCGACGTTGTCGATCCGGTCGTTGCCGAACAGCAGCCCGCCGCTGATGCGGTAGCGCCCGGCGTAGGGCCGGAAGTCGGCGATCAGGCCGACGTTGCGAAAGCGCGCGGTCGAGGTGTAGGGCACGCCGTCGTACTCGAGCTGCTGCGACACGCTCAGGTTGTTGGTCACGATCCGCACGCTCAAGTCGTAGAGCAGCGGCTTCTCCAGCGTGATCCCGTCGCCGACCGTGCTGACGTGCGCTCCGTACGACACCGACGAGAACAAGTCGGCGCGGGCGGCCGCGGGCAGCGCGGCGAGCGCCAGGGCGAGCGGCGCGGCGGCGAGGGCTCTTCTCATCGCGGCTCCAGTTCGACGACGCCCGCACGCTCCCCGGGCGGCAACGCGTCGCGCGCGGCGGCCCAGCGCGGGTCGATCTCGGCCAGCGGGACCAAAGCGAAGGCGCGCTCGCGCAGGCGCGCGTGCGGGACCACCAGGTCCGGCTCGTCGACCCGCTCGTCGCCGTAGGCCAGGATGTCGAGGTCGAGCACGCGCGGGCCCCAGCGGTAGGTCGCCACCCGCCCCTCCTCGGCCTCGATCCGCTTGAGCGCCTCCAGCAGGGCGCGCGGGCGCAGCGCCGTCTCGAGCAGCGCGGCGGCGTTGACGAACGGGTCCTGCTCGCGCACGCCCCACGGCGGCGTGGTGTAGAGCGCCGACGCGGCGGCGACCTCGCCCAGCTCCGCCAGGCGGGCGAAGGCGCGCCGCACGGCGCCCGCCGCGTCGCCCACGTTCGAGCCGATCCCGATCGCGGCCAGCGCCATCAGCGCGCGCGGTGCAGCGTGACGACCGGCGTCGCGCCCGCCAGCAGCTTCGGCTTGGCGATGCTCACGCGGGCGCTCGCGATGCGCGGGTCGGCGAACAGCGCGT
>JASLGJ010000058.1 GCA_030150085.1 Candidatus Elarobacter sp.
CGTCCACCCCGGCGCGACGGTGCCCGCGCGGGCCTGGGACCCGCACGCCAACCGCGATCTGGTGCGCGCGCTCAGCCGCCGCGGCGAGACCGTGGTCGTCACCGGCGGCGCGGGCGAGCGCGCGCTGTGCGCGTACGTGGCGGGCGCCGACGCGCACGACCTGAGCGGCGCGACCGATTTCACCACCCTGGCGCGGGTGATCGCCGACGCGCGCGCGATCGTCGTCGGCAACACCGGCGCGGCGCACGTCGCGGCGGCGGTCGGCACGCCGACCGTGTCGCTCTTCCCGCCCACGATTCCGGCGGCGCGCTTTCGGCCCTGGATGGTGGCGCACGTGCTGCTCGGCGACCAGGACATCGCCTGCCGCGGTTGCCGCGCGCGCGCCTGCCCGCTCGAAGACCAGCCGTGCCTGGGCGTGGTGACGGTCGACGACGTGCTGCGCGCGCTCGACGGCCTGCGCGCGCCGCTCGAGGCCGTGCCGTGATCGTGTCCGCGCACGCCCGCGCCGCAGTCGGCACCAAGCGCATCTTCCTGTGGCACGTGCACGGCTCGTACGCCACCGCGCTGGTGCAGGGCGGCCACACCTACTACGTTCCGGTGCTGCCCGAGCGCGGCCCCGACGGGCGCGGCCGCGCGCGCACCTGGGACTGGCCGCCCAACGCGGTCGAGGTGACGCCCGCGCAGGCCCGCGAGCTGGACGTCGACCTGGTGATCTTGCAGCGCCCGCACGAGCTGGAGCACCTGGCCGAGCGCTGGCTGGGCCGCGTGCCGGGCCGCGACGTGCGCGCGGTCTACCTGGAGCACAACGCGCCGCAGGGCCGCATCAGCGACATGCGCCACCCCGCCGCCGACCGGCCCGACCTGACGGTCGTGCACGTCACCCACTTCAACCAGCTGTTCTGGGACTGCGGCACGACGCCGACGCGCGTCATCGAGCACGGCGTCGTCGATCCCGGCTACCGCTACAGCGGCGAGCTCCCGCGCGCCGCCGTCGCGATCAACGAGGCGCGCCGCCGCGGGCGCGTCACCGGCACCGACCTGCTGCCCCGCTTCGCGCAAGCGATCCCGCTCGATCTGTTCGGGATGGACGCCGGCGCCCTGGGCGGCGTGGACGACCCGCCGCAGGCGCTGCTGCACGCCCAGATGCCGCGCCGCCGCGTGTACCTGCACCCCATGCGCTGGACCTCGCTCGGCCTCGCGCTGATCGAAGCCATGCACCTCGGGATGCCCGTCGTCGCCCTGGCGACGACCGAAGCCGTCGAGGCCGTCCCCGCGGGGTGTGGGGTCATCTCGACCGACGTCGAGCGGTTGTGCGCCGCGCTGCGGCGCTATGCCGCCGATCCCGCCGCGGCGCGCGCCGACGGCGAGCGCGCGCGCGCCTACGCGCTCGCGCGCTACGGTCTTGGTAACTTCTTGCGCGCCTGGGACGCGCTCTTCACGGAGGTGCTCGCATGAGAATTGCGATGGTATCAGAGCACGCGAGTCCGCTGGCGACGCTGGGCGGCGTCGACGCCGGCGGGCAGAACGTGCACGTCGCGGCGCTCGCGCTCGGCTTGGCCAAGCTCGGCAACGCCGTCACCGTCTACACCCGGCGTGACGATCCCCATCTGCCGACCCGGGTCGTGATGGCGCCCGGGGTGGTCGTCGAGCACGTCGACGCCGGCCCCGCGCGGCCTATCCCCAAGGACGCCATCTTCCCCCACCTGCGCTCCTTCGCGACCCACCTGCGGCGGGCGTGGGCGCTCGACCGGCCCGACGTGGTGCACGCCCACTTCTGGATGAGCGGCCTGGCGGCGCTGCGCGCGGCCAAGCCGCTGGGCCTCCCGGTCGTGCAGACCTTCCACGCGCTCGGTGTCGAGAAGAAGCGCCACCAGGGCGCGGCCGACACCTCGCCCGGCGAGCGCATCGCCCACGAGGCGCGCATCGTGCGCGAGGCCGAGCGGGTCGTGGCGACCGCCAGCGCGGAGATCTTCGAGCTGCTGCGGATGGGCGCCAACCCGCGCTCGCTCAAGATCGTGCCGTGCGGGGTCGACCTCGACCGCTTCACCCCCGAGGGGCCGCGCGAGGAGCGCCGCAGCGACCGCCTGCGCATCGTCACGCTCTCGCGCCTGGTGCCGCGCAAGGGGATCGGCGACGTGATCGAGGCCCTGGCCGCGGTCCCCGACGCCGAGCTGATCGTCGCCGGCGGGGGCGAGGCCCCCGACCTGCTCTCCGACCCCGAGGCCCAGCGGCTCTCGAGCCTGGCCCGCGCGCTGGGGGTGGCCGACCGGGTCTACCTGCGCGGGCGGGTCGAGCGGTCCGAGGTCCCGCTCCTGCTGCGCTCGGCCGACGTGGTGGTCTGCACGCCCTGGTACGAGCCCTTCGGGATCGTCCCGCTCGAGGCGATGGCCTGCGGCGTGCCGGTGGTGGTCTCGTCGGTCGGCGGGCTGGTCGACACCGTGGTCGACGGCATGACCGGGCTGCACGTCCCGGCCCGTGCGCCGCGCCAGCTGGCCCAGGCGCTGCGCTCGCTGGCCGAGGACCCGCAGCGGCGGGCCCTGCTGGGCCGGCTGGGCGTCGAGCGGGTGCGCGCGCGCTACTCCTGGTCGCGCATCGCCGCCGAGACGCTCGACGTCTACCGCGGCCTGGTCACCACCGCGGCCGAAGAGCTGGCGCTGGGAAGCTGAGGCGCGCCGTGCGAGTCGTCGTCCTGCGCGCGCTCAAGCTGGGCGATTTCCTGACCGCCGTGCCGGCCTACCGCGCGCTGCGGCGGGCCTACCCGGCGGCCGAGATCGTGCTGGCCGCGCCGCGCGCCCTGGCGCCGCTGGTGGAGCTGACGGGCGGCGCGCTGGACCGGATCGCCGACACGGCCGAGCTGGGCCCGCTCCCCGCCGAGCTGGACGGGGCCGAGGTGGGGGTCAACCTGCACGGCCGCGGCCCGCAGTCGCACCGCCTCCTGCTGGCGGCGAGCCCGCGCCGGCTGATCGCCTTCCGCCACGAGGCGGTCCCGGAGAGCCGGGCCGGGGCGCGCTTCGAACCCGGCGAGCACGAGGTGGCGCGCTGGTGCCGGCTGCTCGCCGAGGCCGGGATTCCGGCCGACCCGGCCGAGCTGGACCTGGCCGTCCCGCCGGTCCTCGTCCCGCGCCGCATCCGCGGCGCGACCCTGATCCACCCCGGCGCCTCGAGCGAGTCGCGCCGCTGGCCGGTCGAGCGCTGGACCGAGGTCGCCCGCGCCGAGCAGCGCCTGGGCCGGCCCGTCGTGCTCACCGGCGGCCCGGACGAGGTGGAGCGCACGCGCGCCATCGCGGCCGCGGCGGGGGTGCCCTCGACCCACGTCTACGCCGGGCGCACCTCGCTGCGCGAGCTGGCCGGGCTGGTCGCCGTGGCCGGCCGGGTGGTCTGCGGCGACACCGGGGTGGCGCACCTCGCGACCGCCTACCGGCGCCCCTCGGGGGTGCTGTTCGGACCGGTCGCGCCGGCCGCGTGGGGCCCGCCCCCGCGCCCG
>JASLGJ010000035.1 GCA_030150085.1 Candidatus Elarobacter sp.
CTTCGAGGGCCACCCCGACCTGCGCCGGATCCAGATGCCCGACGACTGGGAAGGCTACCCGCTGCGCAAGGACTACCCGCTGCGCGGGCCGGCCCGCGAGCGCTCGCCCCGGCCCTCGTTCGCGCTCAAGTCCAACGTCGCGGCCGGCACGCCGGCCTCGGGCCGGACCGCCGCGGCGCTGCAGCGCCAGATCGCCCAGGCCCGCGGGCGGGCCGAGTTCCACGGCGCGCCCGACCCCGGCGCGGCGGCCCAGAGCGGGACCAACCTGCCGGGCGGCGCGCACACCGCCGGCGAGGCCCAGCCGCCCGAGCTGGCCCAGCGCCCGGTCAACCTCAAGACGAAGGACAACCCCCAGTGACGGCCCCGCTCGCTCCGATCGCCGTGCCCGAGAGCTCGCCCACCATGGAGGTGGTCGAGCGCGAAGCCAACCGGATGGTCCTCTCGATGGGCCCCCAGCACCCCTCGACCCACGGGGTGCTCCAGGTCGTGACCGAGATCGAGGGCGAGATCGTCACCAAGGCCTCGCCCGAGATCGGCTACCTGCACACCGGGATCGAGAAGAGCGCCGAGAACCTGTTCTGGTCGCAGGCCTCCACCGTGATCGAGCGGATGGACTACCTCTCGCCGCTGACCAACGCGCTGTGCTACTACCTGGCGGTCGAGAAGCTGCTGGGCATCGACGCCGACGTGCCCGAGCGCGCGCAAGTCGTTCGGGTGCTGGTCTCCGAGCTGTCGCGCATCGCCTCGCACTGCGTGTGGCTGGGCACGGGCGGGATCGACCTGGGCGCGCTGACCGGGTTCTTCTACGTGTTCGACCTGCGCGAGCGCATCCTCGACCTGTTCGAGATGTCGGGCGGGGCGCGCATGCACCCGAACTACATCCGCGTCGGCGGGCTGGCCCAGGACCTGCCGCAGGGCTTCCTCGAGCGGCTCGACGCGGTGATCGACATGTACGAGCCGCGCATGCGCGACGTGCGCCGGCTGCTGCAGAAGAACCCGATCCTGCAGGACCGCATGATCGACGTCGGGATCATCAGCGCCGAGGACGCCGCGGCCTGGAGCCTGACCGGCCCGGTGCTGCGCGGCACCGGCGTGGCCTACGACGTGCGCAAGGCCTTCCCGTACAGCGGCTACGAGCGCTTCGAGTTCGACGTCCCGACCCGCCCCGAAGGCGACGCCTACGCGCGCTTCCTGGTGCGCCTGGACGAGATGGACGAGTCGATGCGGATCGTGCGCCAGTGCCGCCAGGCCCTGAACGCGCCCGGCCCGTGGCAGATCGCCGACACCAAGTACGCCCCGCCGCCCAAGGAGACGATCGCGCTCTCGATGGAGGCGCTGATCCACCACTTCAAGCTGGTCTCGGAGTCGTTCCGCGTGCCGCCCGGCGACGTCTACCAGGCGGTCGAGGGCCCGCGCGGCGAGCTGGGCTACTACGTCGTCTCCAACGGCGACAACCGGCCCTGGCGCGTGCGCACCCGCCCGCCCTCCATGTACAACCTGCAGGTCTTGAAGAAGATCGCGCTGGGAGAGCTGATCGCCGACATGGTGGTGATGATCGGCTCGCTCGACCCGGTCTTCGGCGAGGTCGACCGGTGAGCGCCCAGACCGACGCGGCGAGCGGGGTCCACCCCGGGCCCGACGGCGTGCTCGCCGCCGACTGGAACCCGTACGCGCAGCGTCCCGGCAACCCGTTCGACGAGCTGTACGCGCGCCTGAAGCCGGAGTGCGAGGCGCTGATCGGACTGTACGAGCAGTCCCGCTCGGCGCTGATCCCGATGGCGCACCTGTTCCAGGACCACGAGGGCTTCGTCTCGCCCAACGCCGTGCTGGCGATCGCGCACCTGCTCGACCTCTCGCCCGCGGTGGTCGAGTCGACGATCTCGTTCTACACGCTGCTGTTCCGCCGCCCGGTCGGCAAGTACATGATCCAGGTCTGCCGCAACCTGTCGTGCATCATCAACGGGGCCGAGGAGATCATGGCCTACGCGCGCGAGCGCCTGGGCATCGGGCACCTCGAGACCACCGCCGACGGCCTGATCTCCTACGAGGAAGTGGAGTGCCTGGCGGCCTGCGACCGCGCGCCCTGCGCGCAGGTCAACCTGGAGTTCGTCTACGACCTGACCCGCGAGAGCGTCGACACCATGATCGCCGCGATCGAAAGCGGCCGGTTCGAGGTCGCGCCCCTGGCCCAGACCGTCAAGCCCGGCCGGACCTGGAAAGTCGAGCAGGACACGGGCCGCAAGTCGGCCGGCGGCCTGGGCGTGGAGAGCGCCAACAACGCGGGCGGGATCGGCGACCGCAGCGGGATCGCCATGTTCGACCTGATCGTCGGCCGGCCCAAGTACGAGGCCCGCTCCAACGAGCGGCTCGTGCGCGAGACCGGCCTGCGCCCGGAAATCTCGGAGAACGGACACCACTAGATGTCTTCGCTCGTGACACCAGTTCTGACCCGCGGCATCGGCGAGCTGAACCTGCGCGACATCGAGGTCTACCGCGCGCAGGGCGGCTACGAGCAGCTCCGCCGCGCGGTGACGGAGATGGCGCCCGCCGACGTGCAGGCGCTGTGCAACGGCTCGAACCTGCGCGGGCGCGGCGGGGCCGGTTTCCCGACCGGCCGCAAGTGGTCGTTTCTCCCGAACAACGGCCGCCCGCGCTACATGGTCTGCAACTGCGACGAGGCCGAGCCCGGCACGTTCAAGGACCACATGCTGCTCGAGCAGACCCCGCACCAGATCATCGAGGGGATCCTGATCGGCGCCTACGCGATCGGCTGCGAGCACGCCTACATCTACATTCGCGGTGAGTTCAAGCAGGGCTACGCGATCATGCGCGACGCGCTAGCGCAGGCCCGTGCGGCCGGCTTCGTCGGCGAGAACGTGTTCGGCTCGGGCAAGCGGCTGGAGTTCACCATCCACCGCGGCGCGGGAGCGTACATCTGCGGCGAGGAGACGGGGCTGCTCAACTCGCTGGAGGGCAAGCGCGGCGAGCCGCGCCTCAAGCCGCCCTTCCCGGCGATCAAGGGCCTCTACGGCGAGCCGACGGTGGTCAACAACGTCGAGACGCTGGCCTACCTGCCCTACATCATGAAGAACGGGCCGGAGTGGTTCGCGAAGGCCGGGCCCGAGCGCTCGCCCGGCTTCAAGGTCGTCTCGATCTCCGGCCACGTCGTCAAGCCCGGCAACTACGAGGTCGCGATGGGCACCACGATCCGCCAGCTCATCTACGACTGCGCGGGCGGCCTGCGCCCGGGGCGCACGTTCATGGGCGTGCAGCCCGGGGGCGGCTCGTCGGCCTGCCTGTTCGAGGAGCACCTCGACCTGCCGTACGACTTCGACAGCGTGTCCAAGGCCGGCTCGATGCTGGGCTCGGGCGCGATGGTGGTGTTCGACGACACGACCGACTTCGTCAAGGCGGCGCACTGCCTGATCCGCTTCTACGCCCACGAGTCGTGCGGCCAGTGCACGCCCTGCCGCGAGGGCGGCAACTGGATCGAGCGCACCCTGGAGCGCATCATCGCCGGGCGCGGCCTGGACTCCGACATCGACGTCATCAAGTCGGCCGCCCACCAGCTCACCGGCTTGAACCTGTGCGCCCTGGGCGACTCGATCGAGCCGTTCCTGGCCTCGGTCATCACCCGCTACGAAGACCAGTTCCGCGCTTACATCAAGCGCGCGCCCGAGAAAGTCATCGCCTAGTGTCGGCCACCGTTCCGCAGACCGATCTCGTCACCGTCACGATCGACGGCGTCGACGTGCGCGTGCCCAAGGGCACGCTGCTCGTCGAGGCCGCCAAGTCGATCCACCGCGACATCCCGGTCTACTGCTACCACGAGAAGCTCGGCCCGGCCGGGCTGTGCCGGGTCTGCCTGGTCGAGGTGGAGGGCATGCCCAAGCTGCAGATCGCGTGCAACACGCCGGTCGCCGACGGCATGAAGGTCCACACCACCAACGGCAAGGTGGACGAAGGCCGGCGCGCGATCCTGGAGTTCTTCCTGCTCAACCACCCGCTGGACTGCCCGATCTGCGACAAGGGCGGCGAGTGCGACCTGCAGGACTACTCGATGGCCTACGGCCAGGGCAGCTCGCGCATGGTCGAGCCGAAGTACTCCAAGCCCAAGGCGGTCGACCTCGGCCCGACCATCGTGCTCGACGAGGAGCGCTGCATCGTCTGCCAGCGCTGCGTGCGCTTCGACGACGTGATCACGCGCGAGAACTCGCTGCGCACCGACGACCGCGGCGCGCACACGATCATCGCCACCGCGACCGGCCAGCCCTACGTCTCCGACTTCACCGGCAACGTGACCGAGCTGTGCCCGGTCGGCGCGCTGACCTCCAAGACGTACCGCTTCCGCTCGCGGCCCTGGGACAACCACCGCACCACGACCTCGTGCACGCAGTGCGCGGTCGGCTGCCAGATGCACGTCGACGAGCGCGGCAACACCCTGCTGCGGACCATGAGCGTGAGTGAGGACGACGCCGTCTCCGACGCCTGGCTGTGCGACCGCGGGCGCTACAACATCGGCTTCGTCGGCGACGAGCGGCGCATCACGCAGCCCCTCCTGCGGGTGGACGGCGGCTGGAACCAGATCGGCTACGACGACGCGGTCGCGCTGTGGGCCGAGAAGCTCAAGGCGGCGCTGGCCGCGGGCGGTCCGGGCTCGGTCGCGGTGCTCGGCGGCGGGCGGCTGCTCAACGAGGAGATCGCGCTGGCCGCGCACGTCCACCGCGCGCTGGGGGTCGAGAACCGCGACGCGCGGATCGGCGCGCAGCGCCTCGCGCACCACGGCGGCTTCGCCTCGCACGCCGAGCTGGAGAACTGCGACACGATCGTCACCGTGGGCCGGCCGCCCTCGCAGCTCGCGCCGGTGCTCGACCTGCGCATCCGCAAGGCCGTCGCGCGGCGCGGCGCGCGGCTGTTCTCGTACGGCGACCACTACGCGCGCAGCTTCGTGCCCGAGACACACCACCGCCACGCTCTTGGCGTCCTGGGGGAACGCCGCGCGCAGCGCGGCCGCGTCGGCGGCGTGTGTCTCGGGCACGAAGCTGCGCGCGGAGTGGTCGCCGTACGAGAACAGCCGCGCGCCGCGCCGCGCGCCGGC
>JASLGJ010000118.1 GCA_030150085.1 Candidatus Elarobacter sp.
GCACCTCGAGCGCGGCCCGGGTGCCGTTCGACGCGCAGGCCGGCAGCTTCGCGGTGATCGACCGGACCCGGCTGAGCGACCAGGGGGCGCCGCAGATCGCGCGCCTGCTCGACCAGACCCCGGGCGTCATCTCCAACCACACCGCGTCCTCGAACCCGGCCGCGCCCGGCGTGCAGACGTCCCCGAATTTGCGGGGCTCGCTGGACTACGAGAAGACGACCCTGATCGACGGGCACCCGGTCGCGACCGGGCGCTTCGGCGACTACGTCACGACCTTTCTCAACACGTACGCCCTGCAGGACGTCGAGATCGCCAAGGGCCCGGGCGCGTTCGCGCCGCTGGTCGTCAACGGGATCGGCGGCACGATCAACTTCCGCACCCCCGACCCGACCCGCCGCCCCAGCACCGCGTTCGACCTGGTCTACGACTCGCAGGGCGGGGTGCTGACCCACGCCCGGGCCTCGGCCACGACCGGCAAGCTCGGCTTCGTGGTCGACGCGGTGACGTACGGCACGCCGGGACCGTTCCAGGACCTGCCGACGACCGTCGCGCTGCCGGCGGGGAGCACGATCGCCGGCGTGGGCACGATCGGTGCGACGACATCCGCCACGCCGCCGGCCGGCACGCCGGCGGGCGCGTTCCCCGTCGCGGGCGCGCAGAACAACCCCTCGAACGCCTACGTCCGGCTGGCCGCGTGCTGCCAGCGGGTCGACGCGTCGTTCCTCGGGCGCGAGGAGCTGCTCAAGGCGCGCTGGCGCTTCAGCGACGCGACCTCGCTCACCGCGGCGTACCTGGGCACGCAGTCGTCGTTCGATCTCGACGGCGCGCAGCTGCAGACGTTCGGCGCGACGCTCGCGCCCGCCGGCACGCCGCTCGCGCTCAACCCCACCACCCACCTGCCCTCGAACGTGACCGAGCTCGAGAACGAGCCGCTGCTCGAAGCCGAGCTGCGCACCACGCTGCGCGACGACACGCTCGTGGCGCGGGCGTACGCGGTCTCGCTGAACCGCTTCACCGGCAACGCCGCGGCCTCGCCGTCCACCCCGTTCGCGGGCTACCTGGCGCTGACCGGCAGCGCGCCGCTGGCCGCGGGCGGCACCACGCCGGCCTTCAGCGGCCAGAGCGCGCTGGTCACGATCCCCAACGTCTACTCCCGCACGGTCGAGGAGGACCGCGTGCGCGGCGGCTCGTTCGCCTACGAGCACCCGGCCGGGCCGAACGACTACGAGCTGGCCGTCGACCGGATCGTCTCGCTCACCAACGCCTACTCGGTCGGGGCGGCGAACGGCACGGCGGTCTTCAGCGCCTCCGTGCCGGCGGGCTCCTCGCAGACCGTCACCTCGGTGTTGGGCCGGGCGACGCTGCGCCCCGGCGCGTTCGACGCGCTGACGCTGGCGGCGTACGCGACGAGCTACCGCAACCGCTTCAGCACCGGCCCGGTCGGCGACGGCTTCGCGTTCGGCGAGGCGGCGCACGCCGAGATCGACCCGCGCCTGGGCTACACGCACCGCTTCCGCAGCGCCGACGCGGTGCTGCGCTTCTCGGCCGGCAGCGCGCTCACGCCGCCCGCGTTCAACGTGCTGAGCGGGGTGAACCAGAGCCCGGCCGCGCTGTACCGGCCCGGCGCGACGTCGCTCACGGTGACGCGCAACGCGGGCGGCCTGCTGCGCCCGGAGACCTCGTTCGGCTACGACCTGGGCGGCGACGTGCGCCTGGCGCGCGACGCGGTGCTCTCGGTCGACGCCTACGAGACGACCGTGCGCGACCAGCTCGTCACCACCGTGACGCCGTTCGGCACCTTCACCCCGCCCGGCGCGGCGAGCGCGATCCCGGTCTATGCCAGCAGCGCGGCGAACGCCGGCAACGCGCGCTTCTGGGGCCTCGAGGCGGCGCTGCGCAGCGACCCCCGGGTCGGCTTCGGCTTCATCGCGCAGGGCGCGTTCACGCGCGCCTACGCCTACGCCGTCTCGCCCGCGCTCTACGCCACCGCGGCCGGCCCGCTGACGACCAACCTCGCGATCGTGCCGGGCGCGAACTACACCTCGACCGGGACCGGCTTCAACGGCATCTCGAACAAGGGCATCCCCTACGCGCAAGGCTACGCCGAGGCGCACTACCGCACGCCCGCCGACGGCCTGCTCCTGTTCGGCCTGACGTATTACGGGAGCAACAACTCCTACGGGCTGCCCGCGTTCACGGTCGCCAACGCGGCGCTGCGCTTTCCGCTGCTCGCCGCGCGCGACCGGACCGCGCTGCAGATCTCGTTCGACAACCTGTTCGGCTCGAACCCCGGCCAGACGATCGCGACCGACGGCGGCATCCCGGTGCCGCTGGCCAACGGCCGGGTGGGCTTGGTGAACGCGCTCCCGGTCGGCCCGCGCGTGGTGCGCTTCGAGCTGCACGTCGGCGGGCGCTGAGTGCTCGCGCTGGGCGCGCTGCTGACCGTCCTGGTCCTGCCCGACCCGGGCACGTCGGCCGCCGACGCGACGGTGCGCGCAGCGGCGGCGAGGGGTAGCGCGCGCGCCGCGCGGGACGGGCGCGCCGTGCTCGACCTCGCGCCGGGCCCGTACGAGGTCGTCGTCGACAAGCCGGGCTTCGTGCCGGCCCGGGCGCGGGTCGTCGTGACGGCCGCGGGCGCGGTGCTGCGAATCGCGCTGCACGCCGTGCCGAGCGCGGCGCTGCGCACGATCGGCGCGGTCGCCGCCGCGCAGCGCGGCGCGTTCAACGCCGCACCCACGCCGCTGGCGGTGCTGCCGCGCGAGGGCTACCGCGACCAGGG
>JASLGJ010000119.1 GCA_030150085.1 Candidatus Elarobacter sp.
GCAGCTGCGCGGCGATGCAGTTCGCGCCCGCGTTGTGCAGTTTCATGGTCGCGACGTGCGCGGCTTGGAACGCCAGGTCCGCGTCGCTCCAGGGACCGGGCACGACGATCACCGGGGTGACGTTGCCCAGTTCGCTCGTGATCGTCTTGCCGGGCGCGGCCGCGGCCACCGCGCGGTGGGTCGACTCGCCGCCGGTCAGGTGGATCGCGTCGATGCCGGGGTGCGCGCTCAGGTAGCGGCCGACGTCCGCCCCGCCGCCCGCGATCCGCACGAAGCCCTCGTCGATCAGCGCCGAGAACACCCGCGCCAAGACCGGTTCGAGGTAGGCGTTGACCGGGTTGAGCTTGAGCAGCGCGACGCTGTCGTGGGCGTAGAGCGCGGCCAGCACGTCGAGCGCCGGGATGCTCGCGATGTTGCCCGCGCCGAGCACCAGCGTCACCCTCGGGGCGGGATCGCGCTCGCGCAGCGCGGCGGCGGTCCGCGCGCGCACGGTCTCGCGGGTGACGCCGGGCTCCATCCAGATCTCGGCCCGCACGCCGTTGAGCAGCAGCCGGTCCGCGGTCTCGAGCGGGAAGACGTCGACCACCACCTGGCCGTCGGGCCGGGTGCGGATCGCCGCGTCGGGAATCGCCGGCACGCCGTCGCGCGCGATCTCGCCCAGCGTCTTGGCCAGGCGGTCGAGCGCGCTCAGCAGCGCGTACGGGCCCGAGAGCCACTCCTCGCCGGCCAGCGGCGTGCCGGCGATGCCCTTGGCTTGCGCGGCCAGCTCGGCCCAGCGCGGCGCGACCTCGACCGTGCGGGCGCGCATGGCGCGCAGGTGGCGGATCTTGCCCGCGAAGCCCAGGCGCGCCCACGTCGGGGCGTGCGCGCGCAGGCTCTCGACGTCGCGGTCGAGGTCGCCCACGGTCGTGGTGGTGGTCAGCGGCACGGGTCTGCCTCCGTCTTCCATTGGCCCTTGCGCCAGTTCGCGAACGCGCCGGCCATCTCGCGCTTGCGGAACGCCTTCCAGCGGTCTTCGGCGCCGGGGAGCACCTTCGCGGGATCGGTTTCGTACACCGGCCACTTCGCGCTCGGATCGAGCAGCGGGAAGCGGTCCAGCCAGCAGTACAGCTCGAGGTTGGTCTGCTTGAGGCGCGCGTGCTCGATCGAGACGAAGTAGCGCGCGCCCTTGCGGATCGCGCTCTGCTCGTCGAACGGCGTCCACAGGTGCGGGTCCTCTTCCCAGCCCTTGCGCCCGATCGTGTAGAGGATCGAGGGATCGTAGTGCCCCATCACGATCAGCGCGCCCGGTGCGAGCGTCGCGTCGAGCTGCTTGGCGCGCACGTAGTTCACCCGGCTCCACTGGTAGTACGGCGCGATCTGGCGGTAGCCCACGCCCAGCGCGGCCAGCCACACCAGCGCGCCCAGCCCGGCCAGCGTCGTGCGGCGCTGCGGCTCGTCGCCCCAGCGCTCGGCGGCGTAGGCGCACAGCCGGCCCGCGAGCAGCGCGCCCAGCGGCAGCAGCAGGTAGAGATAGTAGTCGACCCGCTCGACCGTCACGACCACGTAGGCGTACAGCAGCCCGCCGCCCAGCCAGCCCCACAGCAGCGCGTCGCTGCGCGAGCGCGGCGGCACGCACAGGCCGAGCAGCGCGAGCGCGAACCCGACCGGGCCGAGCATCGTGGTGGCCAGCATCTTGATCGCGTGGCCGAACGCGAGCGCCTTCGCGGCGAAGGCGTGCGGCGAGGTCAGCGCGGCCGTCAGGCCGGGGATGACGTGCAGCTTGGTGATGCCGCTGGCCCAGTGCCACTCGGCGTGCGCGGAGACGGCGCGGTCGTAGAGCGCCAGCGGCACGAACGCCGCGGCGAACAGCGCCCACAGTTGCGGCCGCGCCACCGCGCCGCGCCAGCCCAAGCGCGCGACCGCGGCCGCCGCGACCGGGATGGCCGCAGTCACCGCGACCGGCTTGGCGAGGAACGCCAGCATGAGCAGCAGCGCTGCCGGCCACCACCCGCGCCAGCGCGCGCCGTCGTCGGCGATCCAGCGCGCGCACGCGTACAGCGCCGCGGTGAAGAAGAACACCATCGCGGTGTCGGGCATGAAGGTGTGGCTGTAGTACCACGCCCCCGGCAAGATCGCATAGACTGCCGCCGCCGCAAGCCCCGCCAGTTCGCCAGTGCTTTCGAACCGTACGGGGTTCCCGCGCTGCGCAGCAGCGTGGGGCATGAACAGCCAGCGGCCGAAGAACGCGATCAGCGGGATCGTCGCGACGCCGAACGCGATCGAGAGCAGGCGCCCGAACACCTCGTGCACGCCGAACAGCTTGTAGAGCAGCGCGGCCAGGAAGGGCACGATCTGCAGCTCCAGCTCGACGTAGTTGGGCGGCGGGCCGTTGTAGTCGGTCTGGGGGAAGAGCGGGTTCAATTGGAGCGTGGCGAAGTTGCGCGCGATCGCGGCGGTGTCGCCCTGGCGCCAGCCGGGGTGGTCGAAGATCGGGTCGTGCAGCCCTTTCAGGCGCAGCACGAGGCCGGCGACCGCGAGGACGAGCGCCGCGATCCAAAAGCGCCGCGCGGGACTCACTCGACCGTCCGGAACGTCCAGTACTTGTTCAGGAAGAAGTTGACCACGATGCCGGCGCAGGTCGCGATGAACCAGGTCTTGTGGCCGTGGCCGAAATACGGCGCGACCGCGGCCGAGACGGCCAGGCCGACCAGCAGCGCCAGCACCGAGACGGCCATGAACTGGACGCCCTCCTTGCCGGCGTGGCCGCTGGAGCGGAACGTCCAGACGCGGTTGAGGAAGTAGTTCGACAGCCCGCCCGAGAGGAACGCGACCGAGTAGATCGCGGTGTACTGCGGCCCGCCCGCATGGTTGGGCACGACCCGCTGCAGCAGGGTGAAGACGACCAGGTTCACCGCGAACCCGGACGCTCCCACGATCCCGAACTTGACGAACTGGCGCACCCCCCGCCGCGAGCGGAGGCGCTGAAAGAGGCTCGCTTCGGGAACGTTCATGCGACCCAGTACCAGTCGGCGAACAGCACGGTGAACAGCCCCAGGAGCGGCAGGGAGAAGGCGACGTAGGCGTTGTTGACCGCCGGGCGCGCGCCCCACAGGCCGAACAGGGCGAACATCGGGAACAGCACCAGCGCGAAGCGCGGCATCGACATCAGGCTGGCGGTGCACAGCGGAACGAGGATCGAGAGCGCCATGTAGACGCTGTAGGAGAGGCGCAGGCGGCGGAAGCCCGCGATCAGCACCGCGACCATCAGGGCGGTGAAGGCCAGCTCCTGGATCTGGGTCGCGACGGTCTGCTGGGCGTGCGAGTGGGCGATCTTGTGGAACGAGTCGAGCACGCTCACCCAGGGCGGGGCGAAATGGCGCCCCCAGTGCTTCTGGACGTGCGAGAACAGCAGCGGGTCGCCGCTGAGCACCCACAGGTAGCCCATGTAGACCGCCAGGCCCAGCGGCACCAGCGCCATCCCGGCGAACGGCTTGAGCACGTCGTCCACCCAGTAGCGCAGGAACTCGCGCCCGCCCTCGCGCGCCGCAACGACCCACTCGATGAGCAGCGGCGCGGCCAGCAGGATGCCCTCCGAGCGCGTCATGGCGGCGAAGAAGCCGAACGCGCCCGCGGTCAGCCAGCGCCGCTCGCGCACGTAGTAGAACGAGGCCACGGTCAGGAACAGGAACAGCGACTCGGAGTAGACCGCCGAGAAGAAGATCGCGGTCGGGAAGATCGCGATGTAGAAGGTCGCCCGCTGGGCGACGTGGCGGTTGTACTCGTGCTCGACCAGCTTGTAGAGGTAGAGCAGGCCCAAAAAGCCGGCCGCGTTGGAGACCAGCAGCCCGCCCACCAGGTACGAGCCGCACAGCGTCCCGACCAGCTTGATCAGCTGCGGGTAGAGCGGAAAGAAAGCGGGCTCGGTGCCCGAGTAGCCGTTGCGCGCGATGCCCAGGTAGTGCTCGGCGTCCCAGCGCCCCCAGACCGCGAGCAGCGGGTTGTCGGAGGCGGCGTAGTGCACGCCGGGCCGCTGGCCGATCACCACCGCGGCGATCTCGGCGATGATCACCAGCGCCACCCGGGTCACCACGAAGGTGACCGTCACCTCGCGCACGGTGCGGTTGAAGCGCGCCGCGAGCGCGACCTTGGCGATCACGAAGGCGGCCAGCGCGGCCGCCAGCGCGCGGCTCGAGCCGAACAGGCCGCTGGGCGCGAGGAGCGTGCCCCAGAGCAGGACCAGCGTCGCCCAGGAGGCCGAGTCGTAGCGCAGCGCGGTGATCTCGTCGACCCGCGCCCGGCGCGCGAAGTAGCCCGCGTAGGCCAGCCAGCCGCCGTAGATGCCGGTCACGCCCGCCAGCAGCGCGAGCGGCAGGGTCAGCTCGAGGAACGCCGGGGCGTGCGGGGAGCGCAGCGCGAGCGCGTACCACAGGTAGAAGCCGACCGACAGCCCGGCGATGCCGACCGCGGCGACGGCCGGCCAGCCGACCGCGGCGAGGAAGGCCGCGGGCTTCGAGCGGGCGTCGTTCCCGGCGAGGGCGAGATTCACGGTCCGACGGGTTCCCCGCACCCGCCCTCGGTCGCCTGCCTGGAACCGCCAGGGATGCGAAATGGGTCCCAGAACGCGGGCGGACCGGCGTTCGGCCGGGCGACCCGTGAGGAGCACACCATTCCACAGCGTTTCGATCTGATCGTCGTCGGGGCCGGCAGCGGCGGCTACGCCGCGGCGCGCACCGCGCGCGACCTGGGCGCGAGCGTCGCCCTGGTCGATCCCGGCCCGCTCGGCGGCCTGTGCATCCTGCGCGGCTGCATGCCCTCCAAGACGCTGCTGGCCACGGGCGACCTGCTCCACACCATCCGCGAAGCCGGCCAGCTCGCCGTCCAGGCGGGCGAGCCCCGGCTCGACTACCCCAAGCTGGCCGCGCGCAAGCGCGAGCTGGTTCAGGGCTGGGCCGACTACCGCATCGCGGGGATCGAGACGTTTCCGCTCTTCAGCGGCGCGGCGCGCTTCGAGTCGCCCACCACGCTGCGGGTGGGCGGCGAGGTGCTCTACGCGCCGCGCTTCGTGATCGCGACCGGCAGCCGGGTCGCGCCCGCGGCGATCCCGGGCTTGGCCGAGGCGGGCTACATCGACAGCGACCAGGCGCTCGACCTGGAGGCCGCCCCCAAGAGCATGGTCGTGCTGGGGGGCGGCTACGTGGGCAGCGAGCTGACCCAGTTCTTCCACCGGGTGGGGGTCGAGGTGACGATCCTGATCCGCTCGGCGCACCTGCTCTCGGGCGAGGACCACGACGTCGGCAACGGGCTGACCGAGTACTTCCGCGAGGAGGGGATGCGGATCGAGACCTGCGCCGCGGTGCGCCGCGTCTCCGTGCGCGCCGACGGCCTGAAGGTCGTCCACTACGTGCAGGACGGCGAAGAGCGCGAGGCCGCGGCCGAGGAGATCTTCTACGCGCTCGGGCGCACGCCCAACGTCGACGGACTCGACTTGGAAAGGGCGGGGGTGGAGTACCACGAGGTGACCGGGATCGCGGTCGACGACACGCTGCGCACGTCCAATCCCGACATCTACGCGGTGGGCGACGTGACCGGCCAGTATCTCTTGGTTCACGTCGCGATCCAGCAGGGCGAGATCGCGGGCCGCAACGCCGCCACCGGGGCGCGCGAGCGGGCCGACTACCGGATCAGCAAGACCCACACCGTGTTCACCGACCCGCAGGTCGCGGTCGTCGGTGCGACCGAGCGCGAGCTCGAAGCGGCCGGCATTCCGTACCTGCGGGCGACCTACCCGTTCAACGACCACGGCAAGGCGGTCGCGCTGGGCAAGACCAAGGGCTTCGTGAAGATGCTCGCCGCCCCGCACGACGGCACGATCCTGGGCGCCGCGATCCTCGGCCCCGAGGCCTCGGACCTGATCGAGCCACTGATCGTCGCGATGGCGTTCGGCGCGACCGCCGCGCAGTACGCGCGCATCCCGCACCTCCACCCCACCCTGGTCGAGATCCTGACCTATCCCGCCGAGGAGCTCGCCGAGCGCGTCGGGCCCGCGCCGGCTCTCGCCGTCGCCAAGTAGCGCGTGCAGGCCGCGCTGGTCCAGTTCAAGCCGCGCAAGGGCGACGTCGAGGCCAACCTGGCGGCGCTGCGCGAGGTGTTCGCGCAGCTCGCGCCGACCGAGGCCGAGCTGATCGTGCTGCCCGAGGCGGCGCTGACCGGCTACTTCCTCGAAGGCGCGGTGTACGAGCTGGCGCTCGACGCGGAGGCGATGGCGCGCCGGCTCGACGAGGCCTGGCGGGCGGCGGGCGGCACGCGCCCGGTCGACGTGGTGTGCGGGTTCTACGAGAACGCGGGCGGGACGTTCCACAACAGCGCGATCTACGCCCGGGTCGGCGAGCCGGGCGGGCCGCGCGTCGCGCACGTTCACCGCAAGATGTTCTTGCCGACCTACGGCGTGTTCGACGAGGAGCGCTTCCTCACGCGCGGGCGCCGGCTGACCGTGTTCGAGACGCCCTTCGGGCGCGCCGCGCTGCTGATCTGCGAGGACGCCTGGCACACCATCACCGGCACCGTCGCCGCGCTCAAGGGCGCCCAGCTCATCATCGTGCCCAGCGCCTCGCCCGGGCGCGGGGTCGGCGGCGGCGGGGGCGAGCTGGAGAACGTCGCGCGCTGGAAAGCGGTGCTGGCCAACATCGCGGGCGAGCACGGCGTGTACGTGCTCTACGCCGGGCTGACCGGCTTCGAGGGCGGCAAGGGCATGTCGGGCTCGACCAGCGCGTACTCGCCGCGCGGCGAGGTGCTGGCCGCGGCCGGCCCGCTCGATCCCTGCATCGTGCGGGTGCGGTTGGACCGGGCCGAGCTGGACCTGGCCCGCGCGACGCTGCCGCTGCTGGGCGACCTGTCCGCGGTGCTGCCCGACTTGTGGCTGGACGACGAGGTTCCGGTGACGCGCCGGAGCGAGGAGCGCAGGTGAGCTATCCGGTCATCGAGGCCCGGCTCGACGAACCGTCGCTGGCGATCGACCCCGCGCTGACCGCGCGCTGGCTCGAAGCGTTCCTGGTCGACGAGATGCGCGACCGGCGCGGCCTCGGGCGCGCGATCATTGGCCTCTCGGGTGGGATCGACAGCGCGCTGGTGGCCTACCTGTGCGCGCGCGCGCTGGGCCCGGAGAACGTCTACGCGGTGCGCATGCCGTACCGCAGCTCCAGCCCCGAGTCGCTCAGCGACGCCCAGCGGGTGATCGACGCGCTGGGCATCCACGCCGAGACGATCGAGATCAGCGACGCGGTCGACGGCTACCTCAAGCACGCGCCCGACGCGGACGCGCGCCGCAAGGGCAACGTGATGGCGCGCATGCGCATGCTGGTGCTGTTCGACCAGTCCGCGCGCCGCAACGCGCTCCCGGTCGGCACCGGCAACAAGACCGAACGGCTGATGGGCTACTTCACCTGGCACGCCGACGACACGCCGCCGGTCAACCCGATCGGCGACCTGTTCAAGACGCAGGTCTGGGAACTGGCCCGCTACCTGGGCGTGCCCAAGCAGGTGATCGACAAGCCGCCCAGCGCCGACCTCGAGGCCAACCAGACCGACGAGAGCGACCTCGGCATCACCTACGCCAAGGCCGACCGCATCCTCAACCTGATCCTGCTGGGCTACAAGGACGGCGCCATCGCCGCGCGCGGCTACGACCCGGCCGAGGTCGCGCTGGTCCGGCGGCGCGTCGACGGCACGCACTGGAAGCGCCACCTGCCCACCACCGCGCTGGTCTCGGGCACCGCGATCAACGAGTTCTACCTGCGCCCGGTCGACTTCTGATGCGCCCAGAGGAACCGTTGCGCGCCGCCGACGCGGCGGACCCGCTGCCGCCCAACGGTTTTTACCCGGTCAGCCTCAACCTGGTCGGGCGCAAGTGCGTGGTGATCGGCCCGCGCGACGACCGCGAGGCGGTCGAAAAGGTCGCCGCGCTGCGCGAGGTGGACGGCGACGTCACCTGGATCGACGACCCGGCCGCGCTGCGCGACGCGGACCTGGCCGACGCGTTCTTCGTGATCTCCACCCCGCAGGACGAAGCGCTCTCGGCGCGCCTGCGCGCGCTGGCCGACGCGCACAAATTTCTGCTGTGCACGATCGACCAGCCGCGCTACGGTTTCGTGGCGATGCAGGCCATCGTCGCGGCGGGGCCGGTGAAGATCGGGATCTCGACCGGCGGCGCCGCGCCGCGGGTCGGCAGGGCGCTCAAGGAAGCGCTGCAGCGGGTGCTCGACGCGAAGTTCGCGCGCTTCGTCGACTGCCTGGCGGCGCAGAAACGGCGCGGCCGCACGCGCCTGCCCGAGCGCGCCGACCGCCGCCGCGCGATGATCGCGGCCGCCGACGGTTTCGCGCTCGAGGCGCGCGCCTCGTACCCGACCTGGTTCGAGGACGAGCTGGCGGCGCTCGGCCCGCGCGCGCTGCCGCGCGGTGAGAGCGCGCGCGGCCCTCAGAGCCGGCCCAGAAAACGCGGGTAGCGTCGTCCGCATGACGATCCGCCCGGTGCGATCCCTCGCGCTCGCCTCGCTGTTCGCGCTCGCGTCCTGCGGAGGCGGCGGCGGATCCTCGGGCGTCGCTCCCGCGACCGGCGCGACGGCCCTGCCGGTCGCCACGCCCACCCCCAGTCCGGCGCTCGGCGCCGGGCA
>JASLGJ010000060.1 GCA_030150085.1 Candidatus Elarobacter sp.
CCGATCGCCAGCGCCCGGGCGATGGCGAGCATCTGCTGCTCGCCGCCCGAGAGCGAGCCGGCCGGCACCGCGCGCCGCGTGCGCAGGATCGGAAAGCGCTCGAACAGCGCCTCGATCCGCGCGTAGCCCTCGGCGCCGCGCACACTGGCCGCGACCTGGAGGTTCTCCTCGACGCTCATGCCGGGCAGCATGCGCCGGCCCTCGGGCACGAGCACCAGCCCGCGCCGCACCAGCGCGTGCGAGGGCAGTCGGGTGACGTCGGCGCCGTCGAAGGTCACCGTGCCGCCGCGCTTGGCGAGCTGGCCGGCGAGCGCCATCAGCAGGGTCGTCTTGCCGGCCCCATTGGCGCCCACGATCGCGCACAGCGTGCCCTCTTCCAGCGCCAGCGAGACGTCGTGGAGGATCTCGATGTTGCCGTAGCCGGCGCGCAGGCCGGCGACGCTCAGGATCGCGCTCACGCCGGAGTCTCCTCGCCCGCGCTCGGGCCGGACAGCGCGCCCGCGTCGCTGCCCAGATAGGCCTCGACCACGACCGGGTCGCGCGCCACCTCGGCCGGCGTGCCGCGCGCGATGGCCTGGCCGAAGTTCAAGACCACCACGCTGTCGCAGGCCGCCCGCACCAGCCCCATGTCGTGCTCGATCAGGAGCACTGCGACCCCGCCGGCCGCGATGGCGCGGATCGTCTCGACCAGCCGGCCGGTCTCCGACGGGTTCATGCCCGCGGCGGGCTCGTCGAGCATCACCGCCGCCGGCCCGGCGGCCAGCGCGCGCGCGATCTCCAGCCGGCGCTGGTCGCCGTAGGGCAGGGCGCTGGCCTGCGCGCCGGGATCGACGTGCGCGATCCCGGCCCGCCCGAGCAGCTCGCGCAGCGCGTCGTCGGTCAGCCTGCCCGGGCGGGCGAAGGCTCCCGCGGCGAGGTTGGCCCGCACGTCGAGCGCCCCGAACAAACGGATGTTCTGGTAGGTGCGGGCGATCCCGGCCCGCGCGATGCGGTGCGGCGGGCGCCCGTTCAGGCGCGTGCCGTCGAGCGCGACGGTGCCCGAGGCCAGCGGGGCCAGACCCGTCGTGGCGTTGACCAGCGTCGTCTTGCCCGCGCCGTTGGGGCCGATCAGCCCCAGCACGTGCCCGCGCTCGACGGTCAGCGACACGCCGCGCAGCGCGTCGACCCCGCCGTAGCGGACACCCACATCGCTCAATACGAGGCTCATGCCGGCGCCTCGGAGCGGGCCGGCCGCGTCAGGCGCCACGTGTGGCGCTCGCCCTTCGCCGCGGGCGCGCGGCGCACGCGGCCCCTCATGCGCGGATGCGGATGGCGCCGCGGCGCCAGAGCGCGGCCAGACCGCCGGGGGCGAACAGGATCACCAGCAGCAGGATCACGCCGTTGGTGATCTCGCGGTAGTCGGACAAGAAGCGGATCACCTCGGGCAGGATCGAGAGCAGGGTCGAGCCGAGCACCGCGCCCAGCGGGCTGGTCACGCCGCCGATCACGCACCAGACCAGGATCTGCTCCATGCGCGCGAAGCCGAAG
Organism: Candidatus Elarobacter sp.; assembly: GCA_030150085.1. Lineage (GTDB taxonomy): Bacteria > Vulcanimicrobiota > Vulcanimicrobiia > Vulcanimicrobiales > Vulcanimicrobiaceae > Vulcanimicrobium. The sequence goes on from JASLGJ010000060.1 coordinate 1,528, forward strand.
TCGGTCGGCGTTATGAAGAAGGAGGCGTGAGCGTAGAGCGCGCCGACCAGGCCGGCGATCGCGCCGCCCAGCGCGAGCGAGAGCACGCGCACCTGCGCCACATCGACGCCGACCCCGCGCGCGGCGTGCTCGTCCTCGCGCACCAGCGCGACGGCGAGCGCGAACTTCGTCCGCGACAAGAGGAACAGCACCAGCGCGACCAAGGCCAGCGCGCCGTAGATGACGGGCGTGGTGGCGTCGTTGGGGATGCCGCTCAGGCCCTCCGCGCCGCCCGTGATCGTGAGGTTGTTGGCGAACACGCGCACGATCTCGCCGAAGCCGATCGTCGCGATCGCCAGGAACACCCCGCGCAGCCGGCCGACCGGGTAGGCCAGCAGGAACGCGACCACCGTCGAGGCCGCCATCGCGGCCAGGATGCTGGCCGGCAGCGGCCAGTGGTAGGTCATCGCGAGCACCGCCGAGACGTACGCCGCGATCCCCATGAAGGCGGCCTGCGCGAGCGCCAGCTGCCCCGCCTGGAGCGACACCGAGAGCGAGAGCGCGAGCAGCGCGTTGACCCCGATCTGGTCGATCAGGCGCGAGTGCTTGGCGTAGAAATCGATCAGCAGCGCCACGGCTACGCTTGCCGCAGGGCGCGCTTGCCGAACAGGCCGGTCGGGCGCGCGACGAGGATCGCGAACATCACCCCGAACAGCAGCGCGTCGCGCCACTGGGAGAGGCCGTAGGCGATGGCCAGCGTCTCCACCGCGCCCAGGATGAAGCCGCCGACCACCGCCCCGGTGACGCTGCCCATCCCGCCCAGGATGATGACCGCCAAGCCCTTGAGCTCGATCGGGCCGCCCATGTCGAGCGTGACGCTGTTGTACTCCAGGCCGGTCAGCACCCCGGCCGCGCCGCCCAGCGACGAGGCGATGAAGAACGTCGCGGCGATGGTGCGCTCCAGGTCGACCCCCAGCAGCGCGGCCGCGATGCGGTCCTCGGCGACGGCCCGGATGCGCCGCCCCAGCGGGGTCGCGCGCAGCACGTAGCTCAGCCCGATCATCAGCACGATCGCGGCGAAGAAGATCGTCAGCTCGACGCTGGTGAAGGTCAGCGGGCCGAGGTGGAAGGGCGCGGCGTCCAGCCCGCCCAGCGAGAAGTGGCGCTCGTCGACGCCGTAGAGCGCGCGCAGCACCGCCCCGATCACGATCGCCACCCCGATCGAGGAGATCAGCGGAACCAGCGTGCCGGCGTTGCGCTTGCGCAGCGGGGCGAACGCGACCCGGTCGAGCAGGATGCCGATCAGGCCCGCGACGACCGCCGCGGCCAGGAACGCGAGCGGCAGCGGCCAGCCCGCCGCCGCGAGCGAGAACGCGGCGAACGCGGCGGCCGTGAAGATCGCCGCGTGCGCCAGATTGAGGATGTCGAGCACGCCGAAGACCAGCGTGTAGCCGACCGCGAAGAGCGCGTATACCGCTCCGAGGAAGAGCCCGTTGAAGAGCTGTTGTGCGATCACGGGTGCGCGCTATTCTCCCCTGACGTCAGTGAAAGTACGCGAAGCCGTCTTTGACGATCGTCAGGATGACGGGAGACGACTTCACGTCGCGGTTGGGGTCGAAGCCGATCGGGCCGAGCACGGTCTGGATCGTGCCCGCGTTCTTGAGCCCGTTGAGCATCTCGTCCTTGGTGGTCGCGCCGCGCGCCACCAGGTGGGCGACGACCTGCGCCGCGGCGTAGGACTGCGCCGCGAACTGGTCGGGCGCCTTGCCGTACTTGGCGGTGTAGCGCTTCACGAAGTCGAGGTTGGAGGGGTACTTCGCGCCCGAGTACCAGGCCGCGCCGACCACCGCGCCCTGCGCGGCCGGTCCGGCGACGCTGTACATGTCGGGCGCGTTGAGCCCGTTGCCGCCGATCATGTGCGCCTTGATGCCGAGCTTGCCGGCCTGCTGGATGATCTTCGTCGCCTCGGGGAACAGCGCGCCGATCGCGATGACGTCGGGGTGCTTCGACTCGATCCGCGTGAGCGCCGGCTGGAAGTCGGTGTCCTTCTGGTGGAACGTCTCCGTGTCGACGACCTCGACGCCGGCGGCCTTCAGCTCGCGCGCGAAGATGTCGCCGTCGGTCTTCGTGAACGCGTTGTCGTCGCCGAAGATGACGGCGGCCGTCTTGTAGTGCCAGCGGTCGTGCGTGCGCTTCACGGTCGTCGGGATCACTTGCGACTCCGCGAGCGAGTCGCGGAAGACGGTCGGGCCGATCGCGGTGACGCCTTCGGCCGTGGTCGACGTCCCCATCACCGGGAAGTTCGCGTTCTTCGCGATCGGGAACGCGCGGAACGCCTCGCCGGAGAGCGTCGGGCCGAGGACGATCGGCGTCTGCCCGTCGGTCGTGAACTTCTGCATGAGGTTGACGACCTGCGCGCCGTCGCTCGCGGCGTCTTGCACGTCGAACACCAGGTTCGCGCCGCCGGCGTCGAGCTTGCCCGACTTGATGTCGTCGTTCGCGAGCTCGTATGCGTTCTTCTGCGGCGTGCCGTAGACGCCGGCGGCGCCGGTGACGTCGGCGATCACGCCGACGTGCACGTTCTTGCCGGCCGCCGGGCCTTTCGGCGCCGCAGCCGACGGCGCGACGATCGCGGCGACCGCGATGAGCGCGAGCGCCGGCACCGAGATTCGGTTCATCCTGTACTCCATGGGCGGGGTGTGGTTGCTCCGGCCCGCAGTGAAGGACGGAGCGCGCGCATGAACGCGCCGAAGCGCTCGTCGTTCTCCTCGCTGCTCGGCAGTTCCGTGTAGACCACGACGACCCAGCGCGAACCGCCGGCGAGCGTGAGCAGGCCGCCGTCGTGCGAGACCTCGTCGGTGTCGCCCGTCTTGTGGGCGAA
>JASLGJ010000150.1 GCA_030150085.1 Candidatus Elarobacter sp.
CCCCGGCTGCGCTCAGGCGCCGTCAGGCGCCTGAGCGCAGCCCGGGCCGGTCGCGTCCCGCGGCGCCCCCCCCAGCTCGGGGAAAAACAGCTCGAAATCAAACGCAACGCCCAAGGGTGCGTAAGCGCAGGGGTTGCCGTCGCTCTGCGCAGCGGGCTGAGCTCGGCTCGGCGACGTGAGGCTTGCTCTCCCGCTCAGGGGTGCGGGGTAGCGCCGTCTTCGTGCGTCCCCGGCGGGGCGGGTATAGCCTCGCAATGGAGATCTTCGCACCGCTGCGGACGCTGGACGCGAAGCAGCGCCGGGCGTTCATCGCGGCCTTCCTGGGCTGGTGCCTGGACGCGTTCGACTTCTTCTTGGTGACGTTCGTCGTCACCAAGATCGCGGGCGATTTCGGCAAGGCCATCCCGGAGGTCGCGTTCGCGATCACGATCACGCTGATGATGCGCCCACTGGGCGCGCTGATCTTCGGCCTGCTGGCCGACCGCTACGGGCGGCGCGGGCCGCTGATGGCCAGCGTGCTGCTCTACTCGCTGTTCGAGCTCGCGACCGCGTTCGCGCCCAGCTTCGGCGTCTTCATCGTGCTGCGCGCGCTGTACGGGATCGCGATGGGCGGGGAGTGGGGCGTGGGCGCGGCGCTCGCGCTCGAGACGCTGCCCGCGCAGGCGCGCGGCATCGCCTCGGGCATCCTCCAGCAAGGGTATGCGACCGGCTACCTGATCGCGGCGCTGGTGTTCGGCATCCTGTTCGAGCGGATCGGCTGGCGCGGGATGTTCGTGCTCGGCGCGCTGCCGGCGTTCCTGGTGCTCTACATCCGCGCGGGCGTCGAGGAGTCGCCGGCCTGGAAGGCCGGTCACGCGGCGCGCCTGGGGCATCACGGCGGCGACCTGTGGCGCTCGTTCCTGCGCAATCCCGTGCTGTACCTGTACGCGATCCTGCTGATGGCGGCGTTCAACTTCATGTCGCACGGCTCGCAGGACCTGTTCCCGACGTTCCTCACCAAGCAGCACGGCTTTCCGCCCTCGATCGTGTCGACCATCGCGGTGATCGCGAACGTCGGCGCGATCGTCGGCGGCACGCTGCTGGGCGGGCTCTCGCAGCGCTTCGGGCGGCGCGCGACGATCCTTGCCTCGTGCGTGCTGGGCGCGCTGATCATCCCGCTGTGGAGCGGCATGCTGGGCGTGTCGGTGCCGCTGCTCGCGCTGGGCGGATTCGCGATCCAGTTCTTCGTGCAGGGCGCGTGGGGCGTCATTCCGGCGCACCTCAACGAGCTCTCGCCGGGCGGCGTGCGGGGCACCTTCCCGGGGCTGACCTACCAGATCGGCAACCTGCTCTCGGCCTTCGCGGCGCAGTGGGAGGCGGCGTACGCCACGCGCAGCTTCCCGCTCGCACCGCCCGCGGGGGCGGACTACGGGCGCGCCATGGCGATCGTGATGGTCGTCGTCTTCGCGGCGGTGTTCGTGCTGACCGCGGTAGGGCGCGAGCGGCGCGGCGTCTCGTTCACCGAAGCCGAGCCCGAGGGAGCGGAAGCGGCGTAGCGGCGCTCAGGAGCGGGCGGCGCGCTCGCAGGCGAGCAGCATGCGCCGCCCGATCACGCAGATCGGCACGTCGCGCCAGCGCGTCTCGACCCGCTCCTCCCAGGCATCGGTGAAGGTCGTGCCGTCGAGGCTCGCGACCAGCACGATCTCGCACTCGTTCTGGACGTAGCGGAACTCGTAGGCGGTGTCGGCGAGGTCGGGCGCCTCGACCCCGTCGAGCGGCGCGCCGACCCGCGCCAGCGCGCGGTAGACGCGGGCCGCGTCGTCCACGTCGTACCAGAGCGTGTGGTCGTTCGCTTCCAGGGCGATCCCGTGGAGCTTGCGCGCCAGGCCGCCCACCACGAGCGCGCGCGCACGTTCCTTGGCGAGCGCGCACAGGAGCTCGGCTAGGACGGAGCGATCGGCCACGGTCGACCTCCTCTCGGAAGCGGGGAGACGAAGCTACGGCGCGGTCGTGCGCCGTCCCTCGCCCGCTCAGCGGATCCGGTACAAGCCGAGCTGCGGCGCGTATCCGAATGCCGGAAACGGGGCGGCATCGAGGCCGCGTGCGCGGATCTCGGCCAGCGTTCCCGCCGCGATCGTGGCGCAGCGCGCCAAACCATCGATCGCGAGCGGATCGGTGACGCGCAGTTCCAGCCACCGGCCCGCCGTGGCGATGCGCGGGGTGATCTTCCAGCCATCGGGCTGCGGACCGCTCGGGCCGCCGTTGACGTAGGCGCGCAGGGTGCCGAGCAGATGCTCTGCGAGCGGCCGCACGTTCGCCCCGCATGCCGTGTCCGCGCGCAAGGCGAACGGATCGGCGGGCGGCGTGGTGGGCAGCGGCGGTGCCGTCCGCGTGTCCGGCCCCGTTGCGAGCGTGCCGGAAGCGTACAGGTAGATGCCCAGCGCCGGCGTGAACAGCACGTAGGTCGTTCCGGGTTGCGCGTCCGCCGGAACGTAGCCGCCCTTCGTTCGGACCGCGTCCGCGGCCGCGACATGGACCGCGACGCAGCCCAGGAACGGAATCAGCCGATTGCGTCCCGCGGCGTGCCCGGCCAGCTCGGGGAAGCGCAGTTCGAAGGCGTACGACGCGCCGAAGCGCGCGTACGCAACGGTGATGCCGTCGCTCTGCGCCGCGGGGAACGATGCCGGGTACGCTCCGTCCGTCGCGCGCGCGCGTTCGATCGCCTCGCGCTCGCGCTCGAGCGCCGCGAGCAGGGCACGCGCCTGGCTCAAGCGGACCGGGTCGCAGCTCGTTTCGGTGGTCAGCGGCGCGAACGGCTCCGCCGGAGGGCGCTCGGGCAGTGGTAGCGGGACGAACGACAGGGTGGACTCGCCTCCATCTGCCCGATCCTCGAGCGCGCTGGACGAGCCCTCGGTGCGGCGACCGATCAGCGTCGCATAGCGGACGTCGATCTCGAATGGACGCAGCGGCGTCGCGACGGTCGCCAGCGGCGCCGCTCCCAGCCGGGCGAGCGGGACGCCGGCGCCGGCGAACCTCGGTGCGAGCGTGTTGAACGCATTGCGAACGCCGAGCTGGAGAACGCCGTGCGGAGTCTCCGTCCGCAACCCCAGCGACAGGGTCGCGAAGCTCGGGAGGTTGGCGGCGTTGTTCTTGGCCACGCCTTGGAGGTTGAGCAGCACGTCCGTGCCTCTGCCGGTGTGCCGGTCGAGCGTCACGCCGTAGCGCTGGAGCGGTACGCCGGGGAGCTGTCCGCCGCGGAGCAGCGTCGAGCCGAGCGCCACGCCGGCGCCGCTCAACGAGGTGACGGTCGCGGCTTGGCTGGCGAAATACGGCTCGATCACCAGCCCCTTCGCGCGGTGCAGCTCGGCCGCGACGCGAAAGCCCTGGTACACGCGGCGGCCGGTCGCGACCGGCTCCAGCAGCGCGATCCGGTCCGGTGCGAGTGGCGGTGCGCCGGCCCCGCAGGCGAGCGGCGCGTGCAGCAGTGCGTCGGCGGTCGCGGCGAAGCCCGAGCCGGCGAATACCGGATCGGCTTCGACCGGGACGTATGCGCTCACGTACCCGCCGTGCACGACGTTGCGGTAGAGGTCGAGCGACAGCCGGTCGTCGCCGGCCCGGTGCTCGAAGCCGAGCTGCGCCTCGCTGCGAGTCGCGGTCGCGCCGTAGTCGCCCACGCCGGTGCCCAGTGCCGTGCCGCTCGCGCACACGAACTGCAAGTCGGCGACGTCCGCCGTCCGGACCGGTGGCGGCGGGGCGACCGCGCGCATTCCGCCGCCATAGCCGGCGCGCACCGTATCGTGCGCAGCGGCGAGGAACTGCGCGCTCAGGCGGGCGTTCCGGGTGGCGGTTCCCGAGGCCGATTCCGCTCCCGCCTGAGCGCTCAACCGCAGCCGTCGGCTCGCACGCAAATCGTCGCGCAGGGTGAACGTCGCGTACGGCGCGGTGAACGGCACCGCAAGCGTGAACGGAGCGCCGCCGCTCAACCCGACCGTTTCGCCAGCCGTACCGGTCGTGGTGGCGGTCAGCGCGGACGCGGTCAGGGTGTGGCGGGCCAGCGTCGCGGAAAGCGCGAGCGTGCCGCCGGCGGTGCGGCTCGTGGCCGTCGTGGCGAACGGCCGGGCAGATCCGGCGACCACGCGCGCCCGCTCGTCGAGCGCGTCGCGCTGGTCGTTGACGAAGCCTTGCGCGAAGACGGTCAGCAGGCCCACCGGCGCGGAGAACGAGAGGCCGGTGACGCTTTGACCGCTGCTGCGCCTGGCGCCCGGCCCGAAGCTGCACGGAGCCAGCGCGGTGAAGGTTGCGCACGTCAGATCGGCCGCACCGTTCGAGCCGACCAGGGTGAGGCGTGCGAGTGCCCCTGACGCGAAGGGGTACTGCAGGCGCAAGTAGTCGCCCGCGACCCGCGTCGCCTCGTGGTGCGGGAAGAACGCGCCGCTGGCATCGGCGAACGAGGAGCCGTCGAGCGGTCCCGCGTCGCGCTCCTCGGCGTGCACGTAGGCGATACCGAGTCGCCCCGCGCTGCCGCGCTCTGAAAAGCGCAGGCTCGCCCCGCCGGCCGACGCCTCGACCGCGCGCAGCGCCGACTGCCATGCGATGGTTGGGCTGAAGCCGGCGAAGTCCACCGTCGCCGGAGAGCCGAGCTGAGCTTGCTCCGAGACCGACGCGCCCGCGAAGAGGCCCGGATCGATCGCCGGCCGGATGCCCCCGAACCCGCCCAGCGGCACTCCATCCAGCAACACGCCGCTGCTCGCGACGCTCTCGCCGTCGACGAGGACGCTGTCGAGCGGGCTCGTGCCCCGCACCGCGCTGCTGTTGTCGAGGGCGGGGCCCGAGCCCAGCGCGTCGCCCAGCGAGCGCGCGATGGCCTGCAGCGGCCCGTTGGCGCCGACGCCGCGGATGTCTCCACCGCCCTCGCGCACGCTGACGCTGCCGATTTGCTTGAGCTGCGAAACCGATGCGAGCCGCACGTCGATGGCGGTGGTCTGGTCGATCGCGATGGTGAACGGCGGGATGTCGGCGGGGCGAAAGCCCGGCTTGGTGACCCTGCCGCGATAGCTTCCCGGCGGCAGGTGCTCGAAACGCGCGATGCCGCGCTCGTCTGCATAGGCGAAGGCGGTGAGCGTGCCCGAGATCACGATGCGTGCCAGCGCCGCGGGTGCCGAGCTGCCCGCGACGGTCACGGTGACTTCAGCGCGGCCGAAACCGGCTTGCGCGAGAGCCGGCGCGCTCGACAGGCTCGCGAGCAGCGTCAGTATGACCGCAAGCGCGCGCGCGAGCACGGCGATCAGGCGCTGATCAGATAGAAGCCGATCGGGGAGGCATAGTAGATGCCGCTGTTGTGCGGCGGCACGAAGAGTCCCAGCGACTCCAACTGTTCCTTGTTGCCGCGGGCGATCTTCGAGCACGACAGCACCGCGGTGAAGCCCTGCAGCGTTGCGGGGTCGAGTTTGGGTGCGGCGGACAGAGCGAACGCGTGAGTACCCGGCATCGGGTGGTACGTTATCGTCCAGCCCAGCGACGCATCCGTCACCGGGTCGACGCTGGTCGGGTAGCGGCCGTCCCTCTTGAGCGTTTCGACGTGGTCGACGTATTTCTGCAACAGCGCCAGCACGGGTTTCGCGGCGTCCTGGTCACCGCACGTGCCGCTCGCGACGGGAACCGGATGCTCGACGGCAGGAAGCCGCTGGGGAAGCGCGCTCGCGTGCGCTTTGACGGTGAGGACTTGCGCGGATGCACCCGGACCGGCAAGGGCGGAAGCGATCAGCGCCGACGACAACATGGTCTTTATCGGCTTCACG
>JASLGJ010000155.1 GCA_030150085.1 Candidatus Elarobacter sp.
CCCGGCGCCACCAGGTGCGGGGTCACGACGATGATCAGCTCGTTGCGCGAGCTGGTGCGCTGCTCGTTGCGGAACGCGCGCCCGACCAGCGGCACGTCGCCCAGGAGCGGGATCTTGGTGTTCGTGCGGGTCTCGTTCTCCTGGATCAGGCCGCCGATCACCAGCGTCTCGTTGTCGTGCAGGTGGACGGTGGTCTGGGTGTCGCGGGTGCTGATTTCCGGAACGCCGGCGGCGCTCAGGCCGATCAGGCTGTTGACGACCGGGTGCAGCGCGACGGTGATGCCGCCCGCCGCGTCGACCAGCGGGGTGATGTCGAGCGTCACGCCGGTCTGAAAGCTCTGGACTTGCGTGGTCGCGATCGTGCCCGCGTTGCCCGCGGTGGTGGTGAGGATCGAGAGCGTGTCGCCGGCGCGGATCGTCGCGGTGCGGCCCGAGAGGGTGGTGATGCGCGGGTCGGCGAGCACCCGGCCGCGGCCGTTCGAGATGGCGAGGTTGAGCTGCGCGCTGAACGAGAGCGGCGTGCGGCCGAAGCCTTGCAGCCGGCCCAGACGCGGGACGACACCGCCCGGGTCGGGCGGCGGCGTGGCTTCGGTGTAGGTGGTGCTGATGACGGTGCTGCCGAGCTGGACCCCCAGGTTGCGGGCAGCGCTCTCGTCGAGCTCGAGCACCTCGGTGTCGAGCACGACCTGCGGCGCGACGACGTCGACCTTCTCGATGAACTCGCGCGCGGTGCGCAGGCTGGGCGGCGGGCCGACCAGCGCGAGCTGGCCCGGGGTCAGCAGCGAGATCACCTTGACGTCGGGCACGACGAGCTGCAGCGCCTGCGTCATCGCGGCGATCGCGTCGGGCGCGTTCGCGGCCTGGCCCGGGACGGCCGACTTGAGCGTCACCAGCTCCGTCGAGGACCCCGCGGCGGTCGAGCCCGGACCGAAGCTGCCCGGCGCGCCGGGCGCCGGGTCGAGCTGTGCGACGGCGTCGGTGATGCGCTGGTGTTGCGAGGCGGTGGCGGTGACGGCGAGCGCGTTGATCGCCGCGTCCACGCTCACCTCGACGTCGCGGAAGCTGCGCCGCAGCAGCGCCGCGACCGAGCCCGCGTCGAGGCTGCGGATGCGGTAGATCTGCGTGTAGCGCGCGTCGAAGGCCGGCACGTCGAGCTGTGCGACGAGCGCTTTCGCGCGCGCGACCGCCTCGGGCGGACCGACCAGCATGACGGTGCTGCCCGAGACCGATGCGCGCAGTCCGGCGACCTGCCGCGCGAGCGCGCGGGCGACGTCGGCCGGGCGGCGCTGCGTGACGCGGACGGCGTCGGAGCCGACCGCGGCCGGCGGCGGCGTGACCGCCGGTGCGTCGAGTGCGCCCAGCGCGGCGCGGATCTGCGCCAGGTCCGAGGGGAGCGCGGTGACTAGCAACTGGTGTGCGCCGACGGCGGCGATGCGCGCGGCCGGAAAGCTGCCGTGGAGCTGCGCGACGAGCGCATCGGCGCGGAGGGTGCGCGTCCCGATGGCCTCGGTGACCGGGGTGGTGGGATTGCGCACGTCGATCCCTTGCAGTACCGCGCGCATGGCCTGCAGGTCGGCCGGCGGCGCGACCACCAGCAGCGCGTTCGAGCGCGCGTCCTCGCGCACCGAAGCCTGCGGGAACAGCGCGCGGATCTGTGCGGCGGCGCGCTGCACCGGCACGACCGTGACGGGCAGCACGGAGGGGCTCATGCCGGCGGGCGATTGCGGCTGCGCCGGAGCGGTACCCGGTTCGACGTCGTACACGCCGCCCCGCACGCGGAACGTGTCGCCCAGCGGCGTGAGGATCGCGGCGAGCGCTTGCGGCAGCGTGACGCCGTGCAGCGAGATGGTGACGTAGCCCGTCACGCCTTGGTTGATGGTGATGCTCGCGCCGCTCTCGCGCGCGAGGCGCAGCAGCACTGCTTGCACTGGCTCGTTGTGCGCGCGCAGCGAGAGGCGCGCGGCGGCGTGCGCGGCTGGAACGGCATCGGCGCGCACGCCGAGCAGCGCCGCGCCGACGGCGGTGATACAAATGAGGGAACACAGACGGCGACGCGTACCGCGGCCACGTCCAAGCACAAATATCTCGCTCTCTTGACTGGCCGCCAAGCTCTGCGTTATGGTCCTATCCTACTACGCACGAATTGTTCACGTCAATTCGAGCCGCTGTTCACGCGTCGTCGCTCGTCTACGGAGCGACGGCGTCGTGTTGCGGCTTCGATTCTTGACACGAACTTGTTTCGCGCATGCCTTTACCCGGTGTGGATTTTTCGTGAACGCTCGTCGTCGTGCTGTCGCCGCAGCGCTGCTTTCGCTTGCCTTCGTACTCGACGCGCCCGTGCCGGACGGCGTATCGGCGCCAGGCGTGTCGCTTAGCGCGGCCGTCTCCGCCGCGACACCGGCACAGCCGTCGCACCCGCGTCCGACGCGTCCGGTCTCACCGCCGCTGGTGCACGGGCCGACGCGCGGCGAGATCGCGGTGGCCAAGCGGGAGCACGAGGGCGGAGGAACGCGCGTCGACCCCGGTCTGCGCGCGGTGGTTCACGACAACCTGCACGCTCCTGTCGACCCGCACGCCTTGGCGTCGCCGGCGAACGCCAGCGCACGGCGGCGTCGTTCCGGCGTGCGCCGCGCGGCATCGGTGGTCGGAGGAGCGGGCTGCGGCGCGACGCCCAGCGCGGTGCCGGTGCTGGCGAGCGGGGCGAACGCGGACGCGGGGATCAACCCGTGGTGGCGGTACGTGGAGGGTCCGCTGCCAGGGGTCGGGAGGTACTATCTCAACGTCGCGAGCCAGAACGTGGTGCTGCAGTCCGACGACATGGATATCCACAACGCGGGTGTCGATCTGGCGTTTCGGCGCACGGCGAACCTGCGCTCGCAGCACGATGCGGTGGGCACCGACGGTGCGACGCCCAGCGAAGTGGGCAACGGGTGGACGAGCACGTTCGACACGCACCTGGCGGGCAACGCCGCGGGTGGGCTGTCGGTGTCGGACATCGACGGCGCGCGGTACGACTACACCGCCGACGGGCAAGGGCACTGGATCGCACCGCCCGGGCAGCATGCGACGCTGACGACCGCCGACGGCGGTGCGACCTACCAGTGGACCAAGAAGTCGGGCACGTCGTACATCTATGCCGGACCGTCCGTGAACCAGGGCAACGGGTACGAAGGCTACAACGGCCGGCTGCTCAGGATCGTCGGGCGCAACAGCAACACCGCGATCGCGCTGACGTACTTCTGGGCGTGCGGCGACGCGGCGAGCAACGCGAACCTGAGCGAGGTCGACGCGTCGACGCAAGCGGGTTTGACGGCGAAGCTGTACTTCGCGGACTTCAACGGGCACCGCTTGCTCTCCAAGCTGGTCTGGCCCGACGGCGTGACGACGGTGACGTACGAGTACAGC
>JASLGJ010000158.1 GCA_030150085.1 Candidatus Elarobacter sp.
TCGGGGAAATCCTCGCTCGCCTTCGGCACCCTCTATGCCGAGGCGCAGCGCCGCTATCTCGAGTCCGTGTCGCCCTACGCCCGGCGGCTGTTCCACCAGATGGCGGTGCCCGAGGTCGACGAGATCGACGGCCTGCCGCCCGCCGTCGCGCTCCAGCAGCAGCGCGGCTCGCCGACCACCCGCTCGTCGGTCGGCAGCGTCACGACGCTCGCCAACCTGCTGCGGATGCTCTACTCGCGCGCCGGCGACTACCCGCCCAAGCAGCCGCACCTCGACGCCGAGGCGTTCTCGCCCAACACGCCGGCCGGGGCGTGCCCGCGCTGCCACGGCCTGGGCCGGGTCTACGAGGTGACGGAACGCTCGCTGGTGCCCGATCCCTCGCTGACCATCCGCGAGCGCGCGATCGCGGCCTGGCCGACGGCCTGGCACGGCCAGAACCTGCGCGACATCGCGGTCACGCTGGGCTACGACGTCGACCGCCCCTGGCGCGAGCTGCCCAAGAAGGACCGCGACTGGCTGCTGTTCACCGACGAGCAGCCCACCGTGCCGGTCTACGCGGGATACACCCCGGCCGAGACGCGCCGCGCGCTCAAGCGCAAGGAAGAGCCCAGCTACATGGGCACCTTCAGCAGCGCCAAGCGGCACGTGCTCTCGACCTTCGCCACCACCCAGAGCGCGCTGATGAAGAAGCGCGCCGCGCAGTTCATGCTCAGCAGCGCGTGCCCGCTCTGCGACGGCAAGCGCCTGCGGCGCGAGTCGCTGGCGGTGACCTTCGCGGGGCGCGACATCGCGGACATGGCGCGCCTGCCGCTGCTCCGCCTGGCCGAGCTCTTCGCGCCCTACGCCGCCGCGGACGAGCCGCGCCTGGCGGCGCTGCGCGCGGCGCATCCCGAGAAGGCGCTGGTCGTGCAGCGCATCGCGCGGGACCTCGGCGCGCGGCTGGCGGTGCTGCTCGATCTCGGCTTGGGCTACCTCGCGCTGGAGCGCAGCACGCCGACGCTCTCGCCGGGCGAGCTGCAGCGGCTGCGCCTGGCCACCCAGGTGCGCTCGAACCTGTTCGGCGTGGTGTACGTGCTCGACGAGCCGTCGGCCGGGCTGCACCCCGCCGACACCGAGGCGCTCCTGCGCGCGCTGGCCCAGCTCAAGGCGGCGGGCAACTCGCTGTTCGTGGTCGAGCACGACCTCGACGTGGTGCGCCAGGCCGACTGGATCGTCGACGTCGGTCCGGCGGCCGGCGAGCAGGGCGGCCACGTCCTCTACAGCGGTCCGCCCGCCGGGCTCGCGCGGGTCGAGCCGTCCGTCACGCGCCGGTATTTGTTCGACGTCCGCAACGGTTCCGGCCATAGCGGCCATGATGCGACATCGCGCCGCACGCCGCGCGAGCCCGCGGCGTGGCTGAAGCTCGAAGGCGTCACGCGCAACAACCTGCGCGAGCTCGGCGTGGCGTTTCCGCTCGGCACGTTCACGACCGTGACCGGCGTCTCGGGCTCGGGCAAGTCGAGCCTGGTGAGCCAAGCGCTGGTCGAGCTCGTCGCGGAGCGGCTCGGCCACCCGCTCCCCGCGAACGAAGAAGAGGGCGAGGAGCTCGAGCGCGCGCCCGCGGCGCCGACCGGCGGGCGCATCGCGAGCGGGATGGAACGGATCAAGCGCCTCGTGCAGGTCGACCAGAAGCCGATCGGGCGCACCCCGCGCTCCAACCTCGCGACCTACACCGGGCTGTTCGACGCGGTGCGCAAGCTGTTCGCCGCGACCAAGCAGGCCCGCGCGCGGCGCTACGACGCGGGCCGGTTCTCGTTCAACGTCGCCAAGGGCCGCTGCCCGGCCTGCGAGGGCGAGGGCTTCGTGATGGTCGAGCTGCTGTTTCTGGCCAGCGTGTACGCGCCGTGCCCGACCTGTCACGGCGCGCGCTACAACGCCCAGACGCTGCAGATCGCGTACCGCGGCAAGAACGTCGCCGAGGTGCTCGCGCTGACCGTCGACGCGGCCTGGGAGTTCTTCGCCGGCGAGCCCGCGGTGCGCCGGCCGCTGGCCGTGCTGCGCGAGGTCGGCTTGGGCTACCTGCGCCTGGGCCAGCCCGCGACCGAGCTCTCGGGCGGCGAGGCCCAGCGCATCAAGCTCGCCACGGAGCTGCAGCGCACGCAGCGCGGCGACACGCTCTACGTGCTCGACGAGCCGACCACCGGGCTGCACCCGGCCGACGTCGAGCGGCTCGTGGCGCAGCTCGACGGGCTGGTCGAGGCGGGCAACACGGTGATCGTGGTCGAGCACGACATGCGGGTGGTGGCGGGCAGTGACTGGGTGATCGACATCGGTCCCGGCGCGGGCGACCAGGGCGGGCAGGTGGTCGCGGCCGGCCCGCCCGCCGAGGTCGCCACGACGCGGGCGAGCCGGACCGCTCCGTACCTAGCGCGGTTCTTGGGCCCGCTCTAGCGTCACAGCAAAAAGCCAGGGAACCGGCACCCGCTCGGCGAGTATGTCCTCTCTGATGCCGTCCCCCACCGCCATCGAGTTCTCGGGTGTTCAGAAATGGTTCGGGACCAACCACGTGCTGGCCGACATCGACCTGGCCATCGCGCCGGGCGAGGTGGTGGTCGTGATCGGCCCCTCGGGCTCGGGCAAGAGCACCCTGATCCGCTGCGTCAACGGCCTGGAGGCGGTGCAGGAAGGCACGGTCGTGGTCGACGGCAAGCGCCTGACCGCCAAGGGCGGCGAGCTGGCCGCGATCCGGCGCGAGGTCGGGATGGTGTTTCAGGCCTTCCACCTCTACCCCCACAAGACGGCGCTGGAGAACGTCACGCTCGCGCCGGTCACGGTCAAGCGCGTGCCGCGCGAGCAGGCCGAGCGCGAGGCGCGCGCGCTGCTCGAGCGGGTCGGGCTGCCGGAGAAGGCCGACGCCTACCCGGCCCAGCTCTCGGGCGGGCAGCAGCAGCGCGTCGCGATCGCGCGCGCGCTGGCCATGCAGCCCAAGGTGCTGCTGTTCGACGAGCCCACCAGCGCGCTCGACCCCGAGATGATCAAGGAAGTGCTCGACGTGATGAAAGACCTCGCGCACACCGGCATCACGATGGTCGTCGTGACGCACGAGATGGGCTTCGCGCGCGAGGTCGGCGACCGGGTCGTCTTCATGGACGGCGGGCGGATCGTCGAGCAGGCCACCCCCGAGCAGTTCTTCTCCGCCCCGAGCAACCCGCGGGCGCAGCTCTTCCTCTCCAAGATCCTGGCTCACTAAGGAGTTCCCACCATGATTCTGGCTCGACGCGCCATCCTGGCGGCACTGGCGGCGACGCTGGTGCTCGGTACGTCCCTGCCCTCGCGCGCGGCGGACGACAACTCGCTCGACGCGATCAAGAAGCGCGGCACGATCAAGATCGGCGTGAAGTACGACGCCCCGCCCTTCGGCGCGCTCAACCCGCAGACCAACGCGGTCAGCGGGTTCGACGTCGACATCGCGCGCGCCATCGCCAAGAAGATCCTCGGCTCGCCCGACAAGGTCCAGCTCGTCCAGGTGAAGTCCGACAACCGCATTCCGCTGGTGCAGAACGGCGACATCGACCTGTTCGTCGCGACCGCCACGATCACGCCGGCCCGCATGAAGACGATCGACTTCTCGAACGTCTACTACCGCGCCGGGCAGTCGCTGCTGGTCAAGAAGAACTCGCCCATCAAGAGCTACAAGGACCTCGACGGCAAGGGCGTCTGCTCGGTCACCGGCACCACCCCCGAGCAGACCATCCGCCGGCTCGTCCCCAAGGCCAACGTCGTGACCTTCGAGACCTATCCGGAGTGCGTGACCGCGCTGCGCGGCGGGCGGGTCGACGCGGTGACCACCGACAACGTGATCCTGGGCGGCTTCGAGGCCCAGGACCCCAACAACCTCGACCTGGTCGGCGGCCTGTTCACCTTCGAGCCCTACGGGATCGGCATCCGCAAGGGCAACACCAGCCTGGTCAACGCGGTCAACGAGACGCTGGCCGAGCTCAAGAAGAACGGCGAGTACGCCAAGCTGCACCAGCAGTGGCTGCACAAGAGCGTGCCGGGCGACTTCGACAAGTGGTACAACATGCCGGCGGCGACCGCGGCCGAGCAGTTCGCCAACCAGAAGCCCGGCTAGCCGATGGACTGGACGGTCCTGGGCGAGAACGCGGGGCTTCTCGCCCAAGGGCTGCTGGTGACGCTGGAGGTCTCGGCGCTGGCGCTGGTGCTCGCGCTGGCGCTGGGCGTGATCGTGGCGACGCTGCGCGTGGCACCCGCCGCGGCGCTGCGCCGCGCCGGCACGGCCTACGTCGAGTTCCTGCGCAACATCCCGCTGCTGGTCCAGCTGTTCTTCCTGTTCTTCGGCCTGCCCAGCATCGGCATCCGCATCGACGCCTTCGCCTGCGGCGTGCTGGCGCTGGGGATCTACACCTCGGCCTTCGTGGCCGAGGCGATCCGCAGCGGGATCGCGGGCGTGCCCAAGGGCCAGCTCGAGGCCGGGCTGGCCAGCGGCATGGGCTACGCGCTGGCCATGCGCACGATCGTGCTCCCGCAGGCGATCGCAAAGACCATCCCGCCGCTGGGCAACACCGCGCTCAACCTGATCAAGAACTCCTCGCTGGTCAGCACGGTGTCGGTGCTCGACGTGCTCGGCACCGCGCAGCTGCTGGGGGCGCGCACGTTCCAGTACGTGCCGATGTTCGTCGGGGCGGCGATCTGCTACCTGATCCTGACCCTGCCGACGGCCTGGGCGGTCAACCTGCTCGAGAAACGGTACGCGCGCTGATGGACCTGGGCTGGCTGTTCAACCGCGGCACGCTGACCTTCATCGCGGGCGGACTGGGCGTGACGCTGGAAGTGGCGGCGCTCTCGATCGCGATCTCGTTCGTGGCCGGGGTGGTGCTCGCGCTCGCGCGCCTCTCGCGCTGGCCCGTGCTGCGCGTGCTCGCGACGATCTACATCGAGGGGATGCGCGCGCTGCCGGTCCTGCTGGTGATCTTTTTCTCGTACTTCGCGCTGCCGCGCCTGATCGGGATCAAGCTCGACCCGTTCGCGGCGGGCGTGATCGCCATGTCGGCCTTCACCGCCGCGCTCGTCGCCGAGATCGTGCGGGCCGGCATCCTGGCCGTGCCCAGAGGGCTGATCGAGGCGGCCCAGTCCCAGGGCCTCTCGGGCGGCCAGATCCTGCGCATCATCACCCTGCCGATCGCGCTGCGCCAGATGATGCCGGCGCTGGTCGCGCAGTTCGTGACGCTGCTCAAGGACACGTCGCTGACCGCGGTGATCGGCATCCTGGAGCTCACCCGGCGCGGCCAGATCGTGTTCGGCCAACCCCCCTTCCAGCCGATCCCGGTGTTCGCGCTGATCGCGCTGATCTATTTCTGCGCCAACTTCTCGCTGGCCCAAGTCGGCCGCCGCCTGGAGACCCGCACGCTCTGAGCCTCGCCGCGGCGTGGCGCCGTCGGCGTGCGCCGGCCCGGCGCCCTAGCGCACCGCGGCGCGGCGCTCGGCCACGAAGCCGAGGAACGCCTCGTAGAGCGTGCGCGCGCTCGTCGGCAGCGTGCGGTAGTAGTACGTGCTCGAGATCAGCGGCATGTCGCGCGCCGGGACGACCTCGCGCCGCTGCGCGGCGAACGCGGCCAGCGCGGCGGCGACGGGCTTCTCGCTGCCGTCCGCGCGCACCAGCCCGCGCCGCAGCTCGTGCGGCGCCTCGTCGAACGGCGGCCGCGCGGCGAGCTCGGCGGGATAGTCGCTCCAGCACCACCAGTACGCGCCCGAGCGGCCGTCGGCGTGCAGCCGTTCCAGCACCGCGGTGCAGTAGGCTGCGTTCTCGCGCTCGCTCAGGCACGGGTAGGTCGCGAACACCGGGTCGTCGGGCGCGATGACCAGCTCGGGCGCTTCGCCCCGCGCCGGGAAGCGTTCGAGCGCCGAGAACGTGTCGGGCGGGCAGTCCGGGTTGCCGAAGCCCGTGAAGAGCACCGGCTTGGACGAGAACGCCGCCGCGAGCGCGGCCAGGAACGGCACGACCTCGGGGTCGAGCCGGTCGCGGGCGACGTAGGCGAACACGCTCGAGCCCTGCATCGAGGCGAAGGCCAGCGGCGCGCACA
>JASLGJ010000186.1 GCA_030150085.1 Candidatus Elarobacter sp.
CCTGGCACGTCCCGCTACGGGCGCACGCGCGCCGGGCGGTAGGTGTCGAGGTCGGCGTAGCGCACGCCGGCCAGGTACAGCCCGTGCGCGGGCGCGGTCGGGCCGGCCGCGCGGCGGTCGCGCGCGGCCAGCGCTTGCGCCGCGAAGCCGACCTCGCGGTAGCCGGTCGCGCAGGCCACGAGCGTCCCGACCAGCACCCGCACCATGCGGTGCAGAAAGGCGTTGCCGCGCACCGTCACCCGCAGCAGGTCGCCCGCGCGCTCCAGCTCGATCGCGCGCAGCTCGCGCACCGTTCCGCCGCGCTCGGGCAGCTCGCCGCAGAACGAGACGAAGTCGTGCTCGCCCAGCAGCGGCGCGGCGGCCTGCGCGAAGCGCGCGTCGTCGATGGGCCGCGGCACGTGCCAGGCCCGCGCGCGCCACAGGGCGCTGGGGTAGCGCCGCGCGAGGATGAGGTAGTCGTAGACCCGCTCGCGCGCGTCGAAGCGGGCCGAGAAGCCGTCCGGCACGAGCTGCGCGGCGCGCACGACCACGTCGGCGGGGAGGTTGGCGTTGAGCGCGAGCACGAGCCGGTCGAACGGGAACGCGCGCTCGGCTTGGAACGACACGACCTGCCCGGTGGCGTGGACGCCTGCGTCGGTGCGCCCCGCCGCGGTCACCTTCACCACCGCGCCGAAGAGCTGCGCCAGCGCGCTCTCGAGCGCGCCCGCGACGGTGCGCAGGGCGGGCTGGAACTGGAAGCCGTGGAGCGCGGTTCCGTCGTACTCGACGACGAGGCGATACGTCGGCACGCCCTCGGCTTCACGATAACGAGGTCGCCGCCTCCGTGCCGCTCAGCGCCTCGACCAGCGCCCCGACGGCGTCGCGGTCGTAGAGGTGGTGCGCGGAGCTGAGCCGCTCCAGCGCGGTGGCGTGGTCGACCGGGAGCGCGTAGGGCCGGCCCGAGCGCATCGCGTCGTAGGCGTCGACGACGGAGAGCAGGCGGGTTCCGTCGGGGATGCGCAGCCCGTGCAGGCCGTCGGGATAGCCGGTCCCGTCCAGCCGCTCGTGGTGGCCGCGCACGAGGTCGGCCAGGTCGTGCGCCTCGTGCTCGCGCAGCATGCTCTCGCCGCGCTCGGAGTGGCGGCGGATCAGCTCCCACTCCGCCCCGCTGAGCGGCCGGCGCTCGTTGAGCACGGTCCGCGCGACGTGGATCTTGCCGACGTCGTGGAAGAGACCAGCTTGGCCGATCGCGATCGCCTCGCCGCGCGGCAGCCCGGCGGCCAGCGCGACGCGCGCGGCCAGCGCGCCGACGCTCAGCATGTGGCGGAAGGTATCGTAATCGTGCTCGAGCACGGCGCCGAGGAATGCGGAAGTGAAGGGCTGTGTGAGCAAATCGCTCAGCACGGCCCCGGAAACATCGAACAAGGCACACCGCTCCGGGTCGTTTGATGTCGGCGCTCGTCGCCTCCGGCGGCGAGGAAAGCGTCGCGAACAATGAACGCGGGCCTTCACATCTGCGTCTCGTTCCATCCGCTCGCCTGTTCTCAGCGGGCTCTCAGCCAACGAAAAAGGCCGCCTCGCGGCGGCCTTCGTCCCGAAGGAATGCGGTGCGATCAGGCCGCGGCGGCGCGGGGAACCTCGCGCTTTTCGTCCAGATCGAGCAGGTCGGACCAGGCCGTGATGTCGGTGCGGTCGGGGGCGAGCTGGCCGCGCAGCTCCAGGAAGTACTTCTCGCCGTCGCTGCCGGGGGCCGGGCCGTACTTGAGCCACTGGGCGTTCCACTCGTCGAGCTCGGCCTGCGACTTCTTCTCGACGAACGGCTTGACGTAGTTCTCGATGTCGGCCCGGCTCTGGGCGCCCTTGATGACGTCGAGCAGCGGCTGCGCTTCCAAGCCCAGGAAGGCGAAGACGGCCTTGTCCATCGGGCAGTCGTAGTGGTACTCGCCGACGTTGCCGTGAGCGGCCGCGATGCCCTTGTCGATCGTGCGCGCGAGCTGCACGACGCCGAACAGCTTCTCCTTGACGGAGACCGGGTACGACGTGGTGAGATCCAGATTCTGAAGTGCCATGACGATTGCTCCGACCGCCGGAGCGGCCGCGAGGTTGCGGAGCCCCCGGCGGCCGCTAGCCGGCCTCGCCCGGCTCCTCGTCCTCGTCGTCCGCCGCGCCGGCCGGGAGCGGGCGCTGGAGCGGGAACAGCAGCACGTCGCGGATCGAGGCGTTGTCGGTCAGCATCATCACCAGCCGGTCCATCCCGATCCCGATCCCGGCGGTGGGCGGCATGCCGTACTCCAGCGCGGTCACGAAGTCCCAGTCGGGGGGCGGGATCTCTTCGTCGCCGGCCGCCTTCTCGGCGATCTGCAGCTCGAAGCGGCGGCGCTGGTCGTCGGGGTCGTTGAGCTCGGTGAAGGCGTTGGCCAGCTCCATGTGGGCCGCGAACAGCTCGTAGCGCTCGGTCAGCTCGGGATCGTGCGGCATCCGCTTGGCCAGCGGCGAGAGCACCACCGGGTAGCCGTACACGAAGGTCGGCTGGAGCAGCGTCGGCTCGACGATCCGCTCGAACAGCTTGTCCAGCGCGTGAGCGTGGGTCGGCGAGTCGGGGATGCCGTGCTCGCGCAGCAGCGCGAAGCACGCGTCGGGGTCGAGCAGCTGCTCGCGCTCGATTCCGGCCAGGTCCTTGAACGCCTCGAGGTAGTTCAGGCGCCGGAACGGGGTCGCGAACGAGATGGTGTCGCCGCCGTAGACGATCGTCTCGTCGCCGCTCGCCGACACGGTGCGGGCGAGGTGCGCCATCAGCTCCTCGTTGAAGCGCATCATGTCGTTGACGTCCCAGAACGCCGCGTAGAGCTCGAGCATGGTGAACTCGGGGTTGTGGGTGGTGTCGATCCCCTCGTTGCGCCAGATGCGCCCGATCTCGTAGACGCGTTCCATGCCGCCCACGATCAGCCGCTTGAGGTTGAGCTCGGTCGCGATGCGCAGGCTCAAGCCGATGTCGAGCGCGTTGGAGTGGGTCAGGAAGGGGCGCGCCGAGGCGCCGCCGGCGACGTTGAGCAGCGTCGGCGTCTCGACCTCGTAGAAGCCTTGGGCGTCGATGAAGCGGCGCGTCTCGGCCACGATGCGCGAGCGCGCGATCATCACGTCGCGCACCGCCGGGTTGACGATCAGGTCGACGTAGCGGCGCCGGTAGCGCTTCTCGACGTCCTGCAGCCCGTGCCACTTGTCGGGCAGCGGCTGCAGGCTCTTGCCCAGCACCGCGAAGTCCCGCACGTATAGGGAAAGCTCGCCGGCCTTGGTGCGGAACACGAAGCCGCTCGCGCCGACGATGTCGCCCCGCTCGACCTCCTTGAACTGCGCGAAGCGCTCGGGGCCGAGGTCGTTGTAGCGCACGAAGAGCTGGAAGGTGCCGCTGCGGTCGGCCAGGTCGACGAAGAGCACCTTGCCCTGCCCGCGCACCGACATGACGCGCCCGGCCAGCGCCCAGGTCTCGTCCTCCGCCCGGCCCTCGGCGGGCAGCTCCGCGTACTTGGCCGCCAGGTCGGCGGCGTGCGCGCTGACCTCGTAGCGCGTCGCGGTGAAGGGGTCGACGCCGAGCTGCCGCAGCGCGGCGAGCCTGGCGCGCCGTGCTGCGACGAGATCGCTCATGACGTCAGGAGGCCTTCTTCTTCTTGTTGGGGTCTTTGTTGATCGACTCGATCTTGTATTTCATCTGGCCGCGCGGGGTGGTGACGTCGACCGTCTCGCCCTTCTTGCGGCCCATCAGCGCGCGCCCGACCGGCGACTCGTTGGAGAGCCGCGCGTTCTTGGGGTCGGCCTCGGCCGAGCCGACGATGGTGAACTCGTGCGACGTCCCCGAGGCGACCTCTTTGACCTTGATCGTCGCGCCCAGGTGCACTTCGTCGGCGACGTAGTCCGAAGCGTCGATGACCCGCGCGTTGCGGATCATGCTCTCCAGCTTGAGGATGCGGCCCTCGACGAACGCCTGCTCTTGCTTTGCGTCTTCGTATTCCGCGTTTTCGGAGATGTCGCCGAACTCTTTCGCCTGGCGAATGCGCTCGTTCACCTCGCGGCGGTGGACGGTCTTGAGCTCGTCGAGCTCTTCCTCGAGCTTGGTCAGACCGTCACGCGTCAAAACGATTTCTTTGTCGTTCAAAAGAACCGACTCCCGGATAGAGGCCGCCCCTGGGTCTTTTGGCACGGCGGAGGGACCTGCCGCGCCAGAGCGCCAGGGGAAGCCCGATGATTGCGGAGAGGGCGATGAATCCCCTGGTCCCAGTATCGTCACCGACGAGCGAAACGAACAGGACCGCACCGAGGAGCAAGCCGCCTGTGCCCGGCAGCACGACCCCCGGCCAGCGCGCCGCCCGCTCGCCGCCGAACGCCCGCACCGCCGCCGCCGCGCTGAGCACGAACAGCAGGCCGAGGAACCACGACGTGCCCTGGAGCGCGAACGCGAAGGCCGCCGACGCGCTGGGCGAGAGGCCCGACGCCAGGCAGAACGCCACCGACACGCCGGTCACCAGGGCGATCGCGGCGGCCGGCTCGGCCCGCCGGTCGAGCTCGCCCAGCGCGCGCGGGAGCAGCCCGTCGCGGCCCATCGCGAACAGGCTGCGGCTCAGGTACACCACGGTGGTCTGGAGCGAGGCCGTCAGTGAGACCAACACGGTCACCTCCAGCACCGGCGGCCAGGTGCCGCCGAGCAGGCCGCCCACGTAGGCCAGCGCGTCGGCGGAGTGGGCGGCGTAGCCGGCCGGGCTGCCGATGCGGGTGAAGGCCAGCACCGCCGCCAGCAGCACGGCGCTGGTCAGGGCCAGCCCGGCCAGCCCGCCCGCGCCCGGCGCGCTCGCCCCGCCCCGCGCCTCCTCGGCCGCCGAGGCCGAGACTTCCCAGCCGTCGATCATCCAGATGCCGACCACGATCGCGGCCACGATCCCGCCCCAGGCCGGCGGGCCGTGGGTGAAGGCGACCGCGTCGGGGCGAGGGTGCGCCGCGGACAGGCCGGCCGCACC
>JASLGJ010000532.1 GCA_030150085.1 Candidatus Elarobacter sp.
GTCGTAGCTCAGGCGGCCGCCCGCGGCGGCGCGGTCGACGAGGTCAGCGAGCGACACTGTTTTCCTCCGGCTGGTACAGTTCGGCGAAGCGCGCCAGACCGCGCTCGGCCCGCTCGTCGAGGACGTACGACAAGCGGGTGAAGTAGTCGGCGTAGAGCGCGCGGTGGAACGGCCGGCGTGCGACCGCGGCGTCGATCACCGCGTCGCGGTGCGCGGCGCCCCAGGCCCGCGCCGCGACCAGCGCCTCGGTCAGCGCGGCGACCTCGGCCGGGCGCGCGGCGAGCACCTCGCGCCGCACCGCCCAGAGCGCGAACTCGAACGGCAGGCCGGTCCAGGCCCGCCAGGCCTCGCCCAGATCGTGGACCTGGGCCGGCGGCAGGGTCGCGCGGGCCTGCAGCGCGTCGTCGCCGATCAGCAGCGCGGGCCGCCCGGCCCGGGCCGCGCCGAGCGCGTCCTCGACGACCTCGTAGCGGGCTTCGACGCCCGGAAAGGCCGCCAGCATGGTGGTCAGCAGCGCGCGCCCCGAAGCGGACTGCGCGGTCAGCGCGACCGTGCGCGTGCCCAGCAGCGCGGGCGGCACGGGCGAGACGAACAGCACCGAGCGGACCGGGCCGTCGGCCGCGATGCAGAGGTCGCCCAGCCGCTCGTACGCGCCGCGGTTGGACACGAAGTGGGCGGCGCTGATCGCCGCCACGTCCAGCTCGCCCGCGGCCAGCGCGGCGTTGAGCGCGGTCGGCACCCCGCTCGTAACGATGACGTCGCGCGCGACCGCCCCCGCGTCGAAGGCGGTCTCGACCGGCGCGACGTTGGTGTACGCGATCCGGCCGTAGCGCAGTTTCGCAGGCATCATGCCAGCACGGGCGGCGGCTCGGCCGCAGGCCGAACGCCGGCGCTTCCGGCGAAGCCGGGAGCCGCGTCCTCGGGCTTCCAGTCGGCCGGGAAGACGTCGTAGGTCGAGTTGCGCCGCACCGGAACGTAGCCGGCCTGCTCGATCAGGCGGCGGAACTCGCGGTCGTCGACGTACTGGCCCGACTGCGTCCCGGCCGCGTGGTAGATGCGCTCCTCGTCGGTCGAGCCGTGCGTGCCGTCCATGTCGTCGGCCCCGAACTCCAGCGCCAGCTGGCAGACCTTGAGGCCCTGGATCATCCAGTAGGCCTTGATGTGGTCGAAGTTGTCGAGCATCAGGCGGGCCGCGGCGAACATCCGGATGTCGTCCAGGCCCGAGGTCCAGCCGTGGTGCGAGAGGGCGTTGCCGTCGGGGTGGAACGCCAGCGGGATGAAGGCGTTGAAGCCGGGCGAGCGGCGCTGCGACTCGCGCAGCATGATCAGGTGCTCGACCCGCTCGTCGAGCGTCTCGATCGTGCCGTAGAGCATGGTCGCGTTGGAGGCCACGCCGTGGCGGTGCAGCGTCTCGTGGATCTCCAGCCAGTGCGCCGCGTCGACCTTGTTGGGGCAGACCTCCTTGCGGAAGCGCGCGCTGAACACCTCGGCCCCGCCGCCGTTGACGTTGTCCAGCCCGGCCTCGCGCAGCTGCCGGCAGATCTCGTCGTACGACAGGCGGTGGCGGCGCGCCATGTAGTCGATCTCGGCCGCGGTGAAGAGCGAGAGCTGGACGTGCGGCAGCAGCTCCTTGAAGCGCCGCATCAGCGGGAGCCAGTAGTCGAGCGAGAGCTGGCGCGGGTCGTGCCCGCCCACGATGTGGATCTGGTTGAAGTTGGTCCCCGTCTCGAGCGCCTTGGCCACCACCTCGTCGGCCGACATGCGCACCTTGTCGGGGTCCTTCTCGCCGCGCGCGAACGAGCAGAAGGTGCAGTTGGCGTAGCAGACGTTGGTCGAGTTGATGTAGCGGTTGAGGACGTAGTAGACGTGCTTGCCGCTCTTGCGCTCTTTCGCCGCCTTGGCAAGGCGGCCGAGCGCGTGGATGTCCGGGGTGCGGAACAGCGTCAGCCCGTCCTCGTGCGAGAGCGAGATGCCCTCGTCCAGTTTGTGCTCGATGGCGCGGAGCGCGGGGTCGGTGGTGCGCACGGACATGTCCTTTCGAGTATCGGGGCTGGACCCTCGTCGCGCCATGACAAAAGAAAGAGGAGGGTCCCCGGGGGGACCCTCCTCGCGGGAGCGGAGCCGCTCAGAGCGCGGTCGCGTTGACCGAGGGAGAGGCCGTGATGTTCGCCTGGGCCGGCAGCGCCGGGGCCTGCTGCGTGTTGGTCACGGGCGAGAGCCCGATGATGCTGTAGTTCGCCGCGACCACGTAGGCCCGGATGGCGTCGCCGGTCGCGAACGGCGCTTTGGCCGCGCCGCTCGGGTCGACCCCGCCCGAGGTCGGGCTGAGGGTGAACGTGCCGCCCCCGGTGGCGTCGAACGAGTAGTAGGTCCCCTGCGTCACGTTGCGGACGTAGAGCACCTGGTTCGTCGCTCCGGTGGGCTGCGCCGCGACCGTGAACTGGGCCCCGCCGCCCGCCAGCGGCGTGATCGCCGGACCGGCGATCGTCGGCAGCGGGGTGAGGCTGGTGAGCGTCGCGGTGGCGGTCTTGACCGCCACCGGCGCGGCGCCGGGCTGGCTGCCCGGAACCGTCACGGTCAGCGTGTACTGGCCCGCGACCGGGGTCACCGCGAAGGCGACGAACCCCGACGAGAAGCCCAGGAAGCCGGCCGGGTAGGTGCCGCTGTGGGTGTCGGGCGTGGCCGGCGGCCCCAGCAGGAACGGCCGGGCCACGCTCGAGCTGGCGTACACCGGCGAGGAGTACTGCGTGAACGTCGCCGAGCCGGCCGTGTTCGAGTTGTCGGGCGCGAACCCGTAGGCGAACGCGCCGCCGGTCTGGCCGAAGGTCGTGACGACCGCGGTCGTGCCCGGCTGCGTCGGCGGCGTGCCGCTGATGTGGTTGGTGCCGACGTCGGTGTTGCTCGCCGGCGCCGGGGGAGAGGTGACCACGAACCCGGTCGGGCCGGTGATGGTCGGGGTGTTGTAGAGCGTCCCCGAGAGGCCGTTGGCCTGGCGGAACGTCTCGAGGGTGTTGAAGTAGACCGTTCCGGCGAAGTTCGCGGTTCCGACCGCGAACTGGAGGGCCGTGCCGTTCTGGACGTCGGCGACCTGCGTCGCGGGCTCGTTGCCGAGCTGGCCGGACGTGCATCCGGCCAGCAGCGCGATCCCCACGCCTGCGCTCGCGAGGGCGTTGATCAGTTTCGACAAAATGGCTCCCTAGAACCCGATCTGGTAGTAGAACTGAACCGTCCGCGGCGCACGGCTGGCCGTGAGCAGGTACGGCAGGTTCCCCTGACGGTTGGTGTAGTTGTAGAGACCCGGATACGAGCCCGGCACCGCGGCGAGCGAGGTGTAGCCCGAGTACGGAGCGCCCAGACCGGTCGCGACCGGCTGGAAGCGCGAGTTGAGGACCGGGTCGCTGTAGTAGTTGTTGAACAGGTTGGTGATCAGCGCGCCGACCGTGTTCTTGGGACGGTTGGGCGAGCTGTACTCGATCGCCAGCTGGATCGGCTGGAAGCGCGCCTTGCTGAGCAGGCCGCCGGGGTCGACCCCGTTGGGTGTGCCGCGCGTGGCCGCGATGTTCGGGTTGAACAGGGTGCCGGGGTTCTGCGGGTCGACGAAGGCGTACGCGCCGGTCGTTCCGCCGAGCTGGCTGGGGTTGGTGACGTTCGTGTTGGGCAGGTTCACCGACTTGCCGTTGACGTTGCCCGCGGTCAGCGTGCCGACCCCGATCGGGTAGCCGTGGTTGTAGAAGATCGTCGGGTTGATGCGCCAGCCGTTGTGGGTCTTGTAGTTGAGGGCCAGCGTGCCGACGAACGGCGAGAGGAAGCCGACGCGGTACAGCTTGCCCAGCGCCAGCGAGTCGGGCGGGATCGAGGGGAAGAAATCCTCGTTCGCCGAGGTCGGAACGACGTTCGAGAACTCGTTCTGGTAGGTCAGCGAGAGCGAGCCGGACAGGCCGTACGCCGCTTCCTTCGTCATGAAGAACTCGACGCCGCTGATCTGGCTCTTGCCGAGGTTGGTCGTGACCGACGGCCCGAGGACCGGGGCCCCGAACTGGTCGACCTGCGGCACGCCGTTCTTGACGATCTGCGACGCCGTCAGCGCGGTCGCGTCGTACGACTTGCGGTAGAACGGGGTCAGCTTGAGCGAGACGGCGTGCGGGAACTGGTGCGTGTACGACACCTCGTAGTTGTTGTACGTGGTGGGCTTGGACGGCTGGATCGGGGTGCCCAGAACGGCGTTCTGGTTCTCCCAGTACAGCTGGTCGGCGTAGTCCTTGCACTGGCGGTCCATGGTGGTGCCGCAGAACATCGCCGGCGCGCCGGTCAGCGGGTCGCGCGAGGGGATGCCGGCGAACGCGGCGACGCCCTGGCGGCCGTTGGACAGGTCGACGAACGCGAGCGGGGTGAACTGCACCGAGCGGCCGTACGAAGCGCGCACCGCGTCGTTGCGGCCGATCTGGTAGGCGGCGCCCAGGCGCGGCTGGAGCACGCGCGGCTGGCGGGTGTCCTTCGAGTAGTCGAACTGGTCGGTGATCACGCCCGCCGAGCTGACGTTGGTCGAGGTCGGCAGGCAGGTGTTGATGTCGCAGGCCGGCAGCTGGTAGTTCGAGCCGTCGAGCCGCAGGCCGAGGTCGATCTTGAGCCGGTCGGTCGGCGACCACGTGTCCTTCACGTAAAAGCCGAAGTCTTGGCGGTTGGTCGAGGTGCGCTCGTCCGAGTACGGCACCACCGTGGCGTTGCCGTGCGGGCCGGGGCCGAACTGGTTGTAGATGTAGCCGCAGCCGCCCGGCCCGAGCGGGCAGTTCGCGTCGTCGGGCAGGAAGTCGGCCACTTCGTACGACGAGCCGAACGCGCCCAGCGCGAGCAGGCCGCCGGTGGCGGAAGGCTGGCTGTAGACCGGGTGCAGGAACTCGTACTTGCCGCCGAAGCCGAGCAGGTGCTTGGCGTTGAGCTGCTTGGTGCCGTCGAGCGAGAAGCCGGTGCGCAGACCGCCCTGCAGCGAGGCGAGGTCGCCCAGGAAGAACCCGGTGCTGTTGTACGGGAAGTCGAACAGCTCGACCGCGTTGACCTTGTAGAACTTGGCCGTCAGATAGGTCGACGCGTTGAGGTTGTTCGCGTACTGCAGCTTGAAGGTGTCGTTGGGCTGGTTGTAGTTCTGCGAGCCGCGCCCGCCCAGGCGCTGCCCGACGTAGGTCTGACCGACCGTGAGCGGCTCGAGGGCCTGGATCTGCGCCGCGGTGAGCCCGGTGAACGAGGTCGCGTTGCGCAGGTAGTACGGGTCGGCGTCCTTGTAGAACAGCTGGCTGACGTCGCCGTAGCCGAGGTGCAGATTGAACTGCGTGTTC
This sequence comes from Candidatus Elarobacter sp., assembly GCA_030150085.1. Classification (GTDB taxonomy): domain Bacteria; phylum Vulcanimicrobiota; class Vulcanimicrobiia; order Vulcanimicrobiales; family Vulcanimicrobiaceae; genus Vulcanimicrobium. Next base: position 5,331 of record JASLGJ010000532.1, read on the forward strand.
TCGTAGAAGAACTGCAGCGACTGCGCGTTGTCCCGCCCGAACTTGTAGATGCTGTTGTCGACGAAGTCGTTGAGCGTCGAGCGGTTGCGGCCGCTGAAGAGCAGCCCCAGCGAGGTCGCGTCGGTGCCGCCCGGGCCGTACTTGAACGAGCCGGTGCGGTCGGCGAAGAACGAGGCGTAGTTCGAGAACCGCCCGTTGGGGGTCGCGAAGCCGTACTCGGTGTGGACGTCCTGGGCCGCGGTGTTGCCGACGAACTCGTCGAGCTCGAGCAGGCCGAAGGCCGGGCGCGCGCCGCGCTTGGAGGTGATGTTGATGACGCCCGTGCCGGAGTTGCCGACCGAGGCGTCGCCCGCGCCCGGCGTCACCTGGAACTGGTTGAAGCCGTTGAGCGTGAGGCTGTTGACGAACTGGCTGGTGAAGGCGTCGGTGTAGTCGATGCCCTCGAACTGGAAGCCTTCCTCGTTCTCACGCCCGCCGCGCAGCACCGGGTAGCCGCTCGAGTCGAACGAGGCGCCCGGGATCGAGGCCAGCAGCGACGACTCGTTGGTCGCGTTGCTCTTGCCCAGCACGGTCTGGATCTGAGCCGTCGACGCGGTGTACTGGTCGACGGTCTGGGTCGGCTGGAAGGCGCTCGTCGCGCTGCGGGCCGAGGTGCGGCCGATGTTCTGCAGGCGCGTGTTGAGCGTCTGCGAGGCGTTGGCCACCGCGTCGGCCACGACGGTCACGCCGCCGACCGACAGGTCGGAGTAGCCTGCGCCGGTGTAGGTGATGGTGTAGGTGTCCGGCGCGACGCCGGTGATCGAGAAGAACCCGCCCTGGTCGGTCGTCGCGGTGTAGCGCGACGACGGCGAGACGGCGGTCACCCGGATGCCCGGCAGCTTCTGGCCGGACTGGGCGGTGATGGTCCCGGAGATGGTGCCGGTCGTTCCTGCGAACGCCGGGTAGACGGAGCCGAGGACGAACGTCATCGCGAGCGCCAAACTGAAAATGGCCCGCAAGCGTGTCGCCGTCCCGAGCACCTCACCGATAAGGCGCACGTGCAACCCTCGTAAGGAGCGTAAGTGACGTGAGCGGCGCCTGGCTGCCCGGGCTCCGCTCCACGGGGCCTACAATCGGTTGGCGGACGTTAAAATCCTCTTAAAGTCCGGCCCAGAGGGAAGCCGAACGTACTATTCGTTCGGACCGTTTGCCCGGCTCGGTTGCGCGCCGAGGCGTCCCCGGCGGGCGCAGCGAACGCCCGCCGGATGCGCCTGACGCGCTCGCTGCGCCTGCTGCTCTCGCTCTCGCTCGGGCTGGGTTCGCTCGCCGCCGTGCGCGGCCCGAGCGCCGCCGCGCCGGCCTTCGCCGACACGCTCTGCCCCAACGCCGCCCCCGCCGTGATCGCGCTGGGCGGGCTCAAGACGAGCGACCCGCCCGAGCGGATCTACGCCGCCGCGCACGCCGCCGCGGCCGCGTACGAAGCCTGCGGCCGCACGCAGCTCGCCGACGGCAACGCCGAGCCCGGCCTGCACTACGCCTACACCCGCCAGGCCGGCTTCGGGGTGGTGGCCGCGCGGGCGCTGCTGCGCTTGAACCGGGCCGACGAGGCCAAGCGCGAGCTCGAGGCCGAGCGCCGCATCGCCGCCGAGGTGGTGGACTGGCGCCTGGGCGGCACCCGGGTCAGCAGCTCGGCCAACGTCAACGGCAGCAACGACGTCAGCCGCACCGGCGACACGCGCGGCTCGGTCTACGCCGCCTCGGCCAGAGAGATCGTCGCGGCGATCGACGCCGAGCTGGCCCGGCTCGCCGAGCCCAGCCCGGTCCCCAAGGCCAGCCCCTAGCTCAGCTCGCCCGGCAGCGGGTGGCGATGCCCAGAAAGGCTTTGGCGGCCTGGTTCTCGCTGCGCCGGATTCCGCTCGCGATGCCGCCCGCCCAGTCGTCGATCACCCGCTTGTCGCTCAGCCCGATCCCGTTGAGGGCCGGCATGTCGGGCGGCACGGTCTGGGTCGGGTCGGGCGCGTAGGGGGCGTCGAGCTTGGCCGGGTTGCCCTGCGAGCGGCTGGAGAAAGCGCTGTTGTCGTCGATGCCGTTCTTGGCGATCGCCACCCGCTGGCGGGTGACGAACTGCTCGAGCAGGTCGGCCCGCGTCCGCTGGGCGTCGTAGACCCGCTGCAGCTCGGCCCGCTCGGTCGCGACCTGGGGGTCTTTGGCGGAGGCCGACAGGCGCGGGTCGCCCAGCGCCCGCGAGATCGTCTCGGCCTCGCCCAGCAGCGCGGTCGCGTCGGCGTCGAGCCTGGCCAGGGCCGACTCGCGGAACACGTCGGTGCGGTGCTCGGGGTCGTCGGCGACCTCGGCGTAGTTCGTCAGGCGCTTGCGGGTGTCGACGAAGCGCCCGTCGGCCCGGCGGGCCGCGGCGAAGGCGGGGATGACCAGGTCGCGCATCGCCACGCAGGCCGGGGCGGCCGAGCGCGTCCGCCCGATGGTGGGCAGCGTGACGGCGGGCGGCGGCGAGGCGAACGGCTGCAGGGTGCCGAGCGGAAACGGGGCCGGGGTGGCCGCCGCGAGCGCCACGGTCAGCGCCGCGGAGGCGGCCAGGAACTGGAGCATGTCCGACCATTCCGCGCCCCCGCGGGCCGGCCATGCGAACGCAAGGGGGCCGTTCGCGGGCCCGGGAACGAAGCGGGCTCGTGAGCGCCGTGATTCCGACCGAGCTCGAGGCGGCGGTCGACCTCGACCCCCCGTCCCGGACCTTCGCCGTCGACGTCTGGCGCCGGTTCCGCAAGGCCCCCGCGGCGCTGGTCGGCGCGGCGGTGGTGGCGGCGATCGTGCTGCTGGCGGTCTTCGCGCCGCTCGTCGCGCCGCACGACCCGCTCGCGCAGGACCTGGCCACCGGCGCCCAGGCGCCTTCCGCGGCGCACTGGTTCGGGACCGACAAGCTGGGCCGCGACGTGTTCGCCCGGATCGTCTACGGGGCGCGCATCTCGATCCGGATCGGCTTCGTGGCGGTCGGCCTGGCGATCTCGGCCGGAACCCTGATCGGCATGGTCGCCGGCTACGCCGGCAAGCAGACCGAGGCGGTGCTGATGGGCCTGATGGACCTGATGCTGGCCTTTCCTTCCATCATCCTGGCCATCGCGATCACGACCGTGCTCGGGCCGAGCATCACCAACCTGATGCTGGCGGTCGGGATCGTGTACGTGCCGCAGTACGCCCGCCTGGCCCGCTCGGCGGTGCTCTCGGTCAAGGAGCACGAGTACATCGAGGCCGCGCGGGCGGTGGGGGTGCGCGCGCCCGCCATCCTGGCCCGCCACGTGCTGCCCAACATCGTCGCCCCGCTGCTGGTCCAGGCCACCCTCGGGGTGGCGACCGCGGAGCTGGAGGCGGCCGGCCTGTCGTACCTCGGCCTGGGCGCCCGCCCGCCGCTGCCCGAGTGGGGCGCGATGCTCAACGACGCGCGCGACTACTGGCTGGCCGCGCCCTGGGCGCTGCTCTTCCCGGGCATCTCGATCACGGTGCTGGTGCTGGCCTTCAACCTGCTCGGCGACGGCCTGCGCGACGCCCTCGACGTGCGCCAGAAATAAGCCGCCCGGTTACCGGTACGTGGTAGTCGCGCTCTCGCTGGCGGTGGCGCTGTGCTACGGCGCGGCCGACTTCTGCGGCGGGCTCGCCGCGCGGCGCGCCGCGGCCCTAGCGGTCGTGGTCTGGTCGCAGGCGGCGGGGCTGCTGGTCCTGCTGGCCGCGCTGCCCTTCGTGCCCGGGGTCTTCCACCCGCGCGACCTGTGGGTGAGCCTGGTCTGCGGGGTCTGCGGCACGCTCGCGGTGGGGCTGCTCTACCGCGGCCTCGCGGTCGGGGTGATGGGCGTGGTCTCGCCGATCACCGCCGTGCTCTGCGCCGCGCTGCCGCTGGCCTGGGGGATCGGGCGCGGCGAGCGGACCGCGCTGCCGGCCCTGCTGGGGATCGCCTGC
>JASLGJ010000220.1 GCA_030150085.1 Candidatus Elarobacter sp.
CACGGTGACGTTCACCGTGAGCGCTCCGCTGCCGCACGAGCGGCGCGCGGGGTTCACCGTGCGCTGAGGCGGCGCCAGGAGAGCGCCCCCCCGGTGCGGACGGCCGAGCTGGTGACGCTCCGCACTGTGGAGGCGACCGCCACCCGTCTTCACGACGACGGCTGCCGTAGCTAGCCTCGCTCGCGGGCCGAAATGGGACCGGAGCACCGGCGGCTAAGCGCGTCAGCGGCATGATCCACGCGAATTACGTCGGCGGCGCCTGGGACGGCGGCGGCACCGTCTACCGCAACGTCAACCCGTCCAACACCGCCGAGATCGTCGGCGAGTACGCCTACGGCGACGCCGGGACGGCGCGCGCGGCCATCGCCGCGGCGCGCGAGGCGTTCCCGGCCTGGTCGCGGGGGAGCATCCAGCAGCGCTTCGACATCCTCGACCGCGTCGGCAGCGAGATCCTGGCCCGCAAGGACGAGCTCGGCCGGCTCCTCGCCTCGGAAGAAGGCAAGACGCTGCCCGAGGCCGTCGGCGAGGCCGCGCGGGCGGGTCAGATCTTCAAGTTCTTCGCCGGCGAGACGGTGCGCCAGGGCGGCGAGCTGATGCCCTCCGTGCGGCCGGGGATCGAGGTCGAGATCACCCGCGAGCCGGTCGGCGTGGTGGGGCTGATCACGCCCTGGAACTTTCCCATCGCGATCCCGGCCTGGAAGATCGCGCCCGCGCTGGCCTACGGCAACTGCGTGGTGTTCAAGCCGGCGGAGCTGGTGCCGGGCTGCGCCTGGGCGCTGGCCGACATCCTGGCCCGGGCGGGGATCCCGCCGGGCGTCTTCAACCTCGTGATGGGGCACGGGGCCGACGTCGGCGACGCCATCGTGAGCTCGCCCGACGTCGACGCGATCAGCTTCACCGGCTCGGTCGAGGTCGGGCGCGGGATCGCGCGCCGGGCGGCGGAGCGGATGACCAAGCTGCAGCTCGAGATGGGCGGCAAGAACCCGCTCGTGATCCTCGACGACGCCGACCTCGACGTCGCGGTGAACTGCGCGATCCAGGGCGCGTACTACTCCACCGGCCAGCGCTGCACCGCCAGCAGCCGGCTGATCGCGACCGCGGGCATCCACGACCGCTTCGTCGCCGCGCTGGTGGAGCGGCTGGAAAACGTGCGGGTCGACGACGCGCTCGCCGAGGGCACGCACATCGGGCCGGTCGTCGACGAGCGCCAGCTCGCCAAGGACCTCTCCTACCTCGACCTGGCGAAGAACGAGGGCGCGGCGCTGGCCTTCGGCGGCGAGCGGCTGCGGCGCGCGCACGACGGCTTCTACCTCTCCCCCATTCTCTGGACGGAGACGACCAACGCGATGCGCATCAACTGCGAGGAGATCTTCGGCCCGGCCGCGGCGGTGATCCGCGTGGCCGACCTCGACGAGGCGCTGGCGGTCGCCAACGACACCGCGTTCGGCCTGGTCGCGGGCATCTGCACGACCTCGCTGCGCGCCGCCGCGCGCTTCAAACGCGAAGTGCAGACCGGGATGGTGATGGTGAACCTGCCGACCGCGGGGGTCGACTACCACGTGCCGTTCGGCGGGCGCAAGGGCTCCAGCTACGGGCCGCGCGAGCAGGGCCGCTACGCGCGCGAGTTCTACACCGCGGTCAAGACCGCGTACGTGGCGCCGTGACCGCGCGCGGCGCCGTCCTCCGCCGCGCCGACGCGGCGGCTCCCTACGCCGAGAGCAAACCGCTCGCCATCGAAACGCTGGAGCTGCTTTCCCCGCGGCGCGGCGAGGTGGTGGTGCGCGTCGTCACCGCCGGCTTGTGCCACTCCGACCTCTCGCACGTCGACGGCACGCTGCGCAAGCCGTTTCCGCTCGTGCTCGGGCACGAAGCGGCCGGGATCGTCGAGGAGGTCGGGGCCGACGTGACGCAGGTGCGGCCCGGCCAGCCGGTGGTGTTCGCCTTCGTGCCGGCCTGCGGGCAGTGCACGCCGTGCCTGACCGGGCACTCCTCGCGCTGCGCGCGCGGCATGGCGGCCAACGGCAAGGGCGAGCTGCTCGGCGGCGGCACGCGCTTTCGCCTCGGCGGCGAGCCGGCCTACCACCACCTCGGGGTGAGCGCGTTCTGCGAGCGCGTGGTGTGCGCGCAGGAGTCGCTGGTGCCGGTGCCCGACGACACGCCGCTGGAGATCGCATCGTTCTTCGGCTGCGCCGCGCTGACCGGGCTGGGCGCGGCGTTCAACGTCGCGCGCGTGCAGCCGGGCACCAGCGTGGCGGTGTTCGGCGCGGGCGGGGTCGGCCTGATGGCCCTGCTCGGCGCGCTCGCCGCGGGCGCGACGCAAACCGTCGTGGTCGATCCGGTCTCCTCGAAGCGGGCGCTTGCGCGTGAGCTGGGCGCGACGGCGACGGTCGATCCCGCGGCGGGCGACGTCACCGCGCAGGTAGCGGAGGCGCTCGGCGCGCCGGGCGCCGACTACGCGATCGAAGCGGCCGGCAGTCCCAAGGCGCTGGAAGGCGCGGTCGCTGCGACCAGCGCCGGCGGCACGACCGTCGCGGTCGGGCTGTCGCGCGCCGGGGCGAGCGCGGCGCTGCCCTACGGCCCGCTGGTGGTGGGCGAGAAGACGATCCGCGGCAGCTTCATGGGCTCGTCGGTCGCGCGGCGCGACGTCCCGCGCGCGCTCGCGCTCTGGCGCGCCGGCCGCCTACCGGTCGAAAAGCTGATCAGCGGCACGGTCGCGCTGGACGGGCTCAACGCCGCCTTCGACCAGCTCGCCGCCGGCACCGCGGTGCGCACGCTGTGCCGCTTCTGAGCGCGCGCCGCTAGCAGGCGGCAGGCGCGCGTCAGAGGTACCCGGCGCCCCTCTCCGCGGCGAAGGCGGCCGCGTCGCCTTCCCAGACGATGCGCGCGTGCTCGAGCAGGTAGACGCGGTCGGCGTGGGGCAGCGCGAAGGTCACGTTCTGCTCGCCCAGCAGGATCGTGATCGGCGTGTCGGCGCGCAGCCGCGCGAGCGCGTTCGAGAGCTGCTCGAGGATCACCGGGGCCAGGCCCAGCGTCGGCTCGTCGAGCACCAGCAGCGTGGGCCGCATCATCAGCGCGCGCGCGATGGCCAGCATCTGCTGCTCGCCGCCCGAGAGCGTGCGCGCGACCTGGTTGCGGCGCGCCGCCAGGATCGGGAACAGCTCGAACAGCCAGGCCAGCTGGCGCGCGCGCTCGCCGTCGGGAACGTGCTGGCCGCCCAGGTCGAGGTTCTCGAACACCGTCATGTCGCCGAACAGCTCGCGCGACTCGGGGCACTGCACGACGCCCGCGCGCGCTACCGCGCCCGGCGTCATGCCCGCCAGCGCGCGCTCTCCCAGGCTGATCGTGCCGGTATACGGCACCAGCCCCGAGACCGCGTTGAAAAGCGTCGTCTTGCCGGCCCCGTTCAGCCCCACGATGGAGACGAACTCGCCCTCGCGCACCTCCAGGCTCACCTGGTCGAGGGCTTGGGCCTTGCCGTAGAGCACGCTGACGCCGCTCAGGCGCAGCAGGGGCGGCTTGGGCGCGGCCGCGCCGCCGGCGCGGCGCACCGTCTCGAGCGTGCCACCCAGGTAGACCCGGCGCACGGTCTCGTTGCGCATCACCTCGTCCGCGCTGCCTTCGGCGACGGGCTCGCCCAGGTACATGGCGAGCACGCGGTCGACCAGCGCGGCGACGCTCTTGACGTTGTGGTCGACCAGCAGCACCGCGCGGCCCTCGTCGCGCAGGCCGCGGATCAGCTCGGAGAACGCGGCCACCTCGCCCGCCGTCAGCCCGGCGAACGGCTCGTCGATCAGCACCACCTTGGGGTCGCGCGCGATGGCCTTGGCCATCTCCATCCGGCGCAGGTCCGCGAACGGCAGCGTCGCGGGGTGGCGGTGCAGCACCGCGCCCAGCCCGACGCGCCGGGCGATCTCGCGCGCGCGGTCGTCGATGCCGGGCGCGGCGGCCAACCGCAGCAGCGAGTCGGGCAGCAGCGCGAGCTTGACGTTCTCGAGCACGGTCTGGCGGTGCAGCGGGCGCGAGTGCTGGAACACGATGCCGACCCCGGCGCGGGCGATGCGGTACGACGGCCAGCCCGCGATCTCGGTGCCCTCGAGCGCGACCGAGCCGGCGTCGGGCCGCTCGATGCCCATCACGAGCTTCATCACCGTCGACTTGCCCGAGCCGTTGGGCCCGATCAGGCCGAGTATCTCGCCCCCGCGCAGGTCGAAGCCGACGCCGTTGACCGCGACCAGCCCGCCGAAGCGCTTGGTCAGACCGCGCACGGCCAGCACCGGCTCGGGCGCGCCGTCCACCGCCCGCAGCGCGCCGCTCATGCCTGCTCCCGCGGGCGCAGGACGTGCCCGAGCAGGCCGTCGGGGAAGAACAGGATCACCGCCAGCGCGACCGCCGCGACGACGAAGGTGTTGAGCTGGCCCAGCGGGCGCAGCGCCTCGCTCGCCACCACCAGCACGATCGCGCCGGCCGCCGCGCCCAGGATCGTGCGCCGCCCGCCGAGCACCGCGCCGATGATGATCTGGACCCCGATCGCGATGTCGACCACCGTGCCGACCGAGGCCGTGCCGGAGTAGAAGATCAGCATCGCGCCGGCCGTTCCGGAGAAGAGCGCGCTGACGCAGAACGCGGCCAGCTTGTGCTTGGTGACGTTGAAGCCCAGCGCGCCGGCCTCGATCGCGTCCTGGCCGCTGGCCTGCAGGATCAGGCCGATCGCCGAGCGCGACAACCCGAACAGCAGCACCGCGCAGACGATCAGGAAGACCAGCGCGACCCAGTAGTTGGCGCGCGGGTCGACCGAGATCACGTCCGGCACGGTCATCCCGATCTCGCCCCCGGTGAACTGCGCGAAGATCACGACCGCGTTCTGCAGCAGCAGCACCGCGACCAGCGTCACCAGGCCGAAGTACGGCCCGCGCAGGCGCAGCGCCGGGAGCGCCAGCAGCAGCCCGCCGACCAGCGCCACCAGCGCGCCCGCGACGACGCACAGCGGGATCGGCAGGTGGTGCTGGTTGTCGAGCAGCGCCGCGGCGTAGGCGCCCAGGCCGATCAGGAACGTGGGGCCGAAATTGACCTCGCCGGCGAAGCCGAACAGCAGGTCCCACGCCATCGAGAACACGCCGTAGTAGTAGGCCACGGTCAGCACGCCGAGCACGTAGGCCGACAGCCACAGCGGCAGCACGGCCGCGACGAGCGCGAACAGCGCCGCGAACGCCAGCAAGCGCGGCCGGAACGCGTGCGCCATCCGCGTCAGCGCCGGCCCAGCAGGCCCTGCGGGCGCAGGTAGACCACCAGCACCAGCAGCACCAGGGCCGGGATCGGGCGCAGGGTCGGGTTCACCAGGTACGCGGTCAGCGTCTCGAGGTAGCCGACGACGTAGGCCGCGAGGAGCGAGCCGGACACGCTGCCCAGGCCGCCCAGCACGACGATCGAGAACGCGCTCGCGGTGAGCTGCCCGGCGTTGTTCGTGCTCACGCCCAGAAACGAGGCCAGCAGCACGCCCGCCATCCCCGCCAGCACGCCGTAGATGCTCCACACCAGCAGGTAGATGCGCGACAGCTCGAAGCCCAGCAGGGTCAGCCCGCGCGGGTTGATCGACGCGGCCAGCATCGACTTGCCCGCCCGCGTGCGGTTGATCAGCAGCCACAGCAGCCCGATCACGATCCAGCACAGGCAGGCGATCATGATCTCGTTGCGCGGCGTGCGCACGCCGAGCACGCCGACGACGCCCGCGATCAGCGGGCGCATCGTCACCGGGTTGTCGCTGAACAGGTACGCCAGGCCGGTCTGGATCATGATCCCGAACAGCAGCGTGCCGGTCAGCACGAAGATCTCTTTCTCTTCCGCGGCGATGCGGGGCGAGCGCTGGATCGGGCGCACGACCAGGAAATACGTCAGGTAGGCGGTCAGCAGCCCCGCGGCGACGCCGACCACCGTGCCCGCGTACACGCCCAGGTGGAGCTCGCCGGCCGCCCACCAGCCGACGAGCGCGGCGACCACCATGATGCCGCCGTGGGCGAGGTTGAGCACGCCCGAGACCCCGAACATGAGCGTGAACCCGACCGCCGCCAGCCCGTACAGCGCGCTGATGGCGAACCCGTCGACGAGGATCTGGAGCGCGGTCACCGCGCCGTCAGCCGCGCGGCAGCTTGACGGCCGAGGGGAAGGCGATCTTCCCGTTCGCGTACTGGTGCGGCCAGATCGTGACCTGCTTGCCGTTCTGCCACTGGATCACCACGCCGGTGACCAGCCCCGGGCCGTACTTGAGCGCGTGGGTGTACTGCTCGTTGCGGCCGTAGAACTGCACCCGGCCCAGCGTGCCCACGTAGTTGGTCTTCTCCATCGCGGCGACGATCTTGTCGGGGTCGGTCCCGCCCGCGCTCTTGATCGCGTCGGCGATGATGTGGATGTCGTCGTAGGTCGTGTAGCCGTCGTAGGAGGGCGAGGCGCCGAAGCGCTTGACGTAGGCGTCGGTGAAGGGGATCGTGGTCGGCGTGATGGCCACGCCCGGGGCGGCGGCGGTGGCGGTGATCACGCCCTCGGCCGCGCCGTTGGTGTCCTTCCAGAACGTGCTGGTCGTGGCTTGCGAGCTCTGCCCGGCCATCGGGATCGGCACCCGCTGGTCGTGCCACTGCACGGTCGGCTGCACGCCGACGTGGCTGATTCCGGTGGTGATCAGGTCGGGGTGCAGCCCGGCGCCCTCGATCTTGTTGAAGATCGGGGTGAAGTCGGTCGTGTCGGGGTTGAAGCGGATGTGGTCGAGCACCTTGAGCCCGGCCTTGGGCAGGCAGTCCAGGTAGCGCTCGTCCAGCGGCGTGGTCCAGGCCGCGTCCTCGCTCATCACCACGGTCGTCTTCATGTGGAGGTCGCGCACCAGCATGTCGTGCTCGAAGTCGCACACCGACTGGGCGATGAACGCCGACGTCATCCAGCCGTGGAAGGTGTACTTGTTGTGGTCGTAGTCGTCGTGGACGTGCTTGGAGATGTCGGTGCTGGCCGCGCCGGGCGTGATGAAGGGCATCTTCATGCGCGCCGCCCAGGGCTCGATCGCCAGCGCGACCTCGCTGATGTAGCTGGCGACGACGGCCGAGACCTTGTCCTCGGTGACGGCGCGCTGGAACGCGCGCACCGCGTCGGCGGCCGAGGAGTGGTCGTCGTAGATGACGACCTCGATCTGGCGCCCGTTCACGCCGCCGTGGGCGTTGACGTCGTCGGCCGCCATCTGCGCGGCCTTGGTGATCGACGCGCCCGCCACCGACGAGGCTTCGCCGATCACGCCGATCTTGATCGGCGGCTCGGCCGCCGGCGCGGGGCCCGCGAGCGAGAGGCTCAGCAGCGCGCTCAGCGCGGTTCCGCCGGCGAGCAGCCGCCGGAGCGGACGGAAAGAGTCATGCTGGGAATCGGCCATCGAGTCTGTCCCCCTGAGCACGTTCGTGAATCGCGGAGAGAGCCGGCCGGCTCGGATAGCTTGATATATGCGGCCGCGTCTCCATCCCCTGTCCCCGGGGCGGGGCGGCGGCACTCGGGCCGGCGCGGGCCTAGGCCCCGCCCTTCGCCAGGCCCGAGAGCGTCGCGCGGGTCGCGATGACCTCGG
>JASLGJ010000231.1 GCA_030150085.1 Candidatus Elarobacter sp.
TTGGCGCAATCCCACGGTCGCGCCGCCGGGCTCTTTGACGCTGGCGACCAGCAGCCCGTAGCCGACGTCGGTGATCTCTTGCACGACCGTGCCGCCCGCGGCCACGAGCGCCTGCACGCTCGCCGCGATGTCGCTCACGTCCCAGTAGGCGAGCGCGCCCGGTTCGCGTCCGCTTCCCTGCGAGACGAGCCCGATTTCCACGTTGCCGTTCTTGTAGCCGACGTACTGGGGCGAATCGGCGTAGGGGTCGGTGCCGGTGAGCTCACGAAAGAACCGCTTGGCCGCGGCCAGATCCGCTGCCGGATAGATGATGAGCGAGACGTCCTTCAAGGTTCATACTCCTTCCATCTCCATGACGGATCGAGCGCGGTGAAACGTGACGGGATGCGCGGAGGGGAACCGGTGGAGGATGCGGGGCGGCTCGCGGAGCGCTTCGAGGCAGCTAGGCCGCGCTTGCTGCGCATCGCCCAGCGGATGCTGGGATCGGCCGCCGAGTCCGACGACGCGCTGCAGGAGAGCTGGCTGCGCGTCAGCCGCGCGGACGTCGCACGGGTCGCCAACCTCGACGGCTGGCTCACGACCGTCGTCGCGCGGGTCTGCCTGGATGCGCTCAAACGGCGCGAAAGCCGGCGCGAGGAGCTCACGCCGGACGACCCGCGCCGCGGCATCGCGGCGGTCGCGCCCGGCGAACGCCCCGAGGAGGAAGCGGTTCTCGCCGACGCGATCGGCCTGGCCCTGCTGATCCTGCTCGATGCGCTGCCGCCGGCCGAGCGCGTCGCGTTCGTGCTGCACGACATGTTCGACGTGCCCTTCGACGAGATCGCCGCGATCGTCGGGCGGACGCCCGAGGCGGCGCGCCAGCTCGCGAGCCGCGCGCGCCGCCGCGTGCGCGGTGCGTCCGCCGGTCGCGATGCCGCGACGCGCCGGCACGACGAGCTCGTGCGCGCGTTTCTGGCCGCCTCGCGGGCGGGGAACTTCGCGGCGCTGCTCGCGCTGCTCGATCCGGGAGCGACGCTGCGCGGCGACGCCGCGGTGGTGGCGATGGGCGGCGCGGCCTACTGGCAGAACGAGCGCCTGCAGGACGGGATCGAGGGTGCGGACGCCGTCGCGCGGACGTTCTCGGGCCGGGCGCTCGCCGCACTGCCGGCCTTCATCGACGGCACGCCGGGAGCGGTGTGGCTGCACGAGGGCGCGCTGCGCGTCGCGTTCCGCTTCGCGGTGGCGGGCGGCCGCATCACGGCGATCGATCTCGTCGCCGAGCCCGCCGCGCTCGCGCGAGCGGTCATCGAGCGCTAGCACGGCGGACGCCCGCCCCGGCTCCGGCGGTCGGCGATCAGTCCGCCACGGCGCCGACCCGGTCGCCCAGCGCGTAGAGCGGCACCGTGGACAAGACCTTGGTCCGCGCCTGGAGCAGGCGGCGCTCCATCGGCAGCACCGCCCGCGCATGGCTCCCTTCGTGCGTGCGCTTGGAGACGCGGAAGTCGTGGGTCAAGGCCGAAACGATGAACAGACCCCGGCCCGATTCGCTCAGCAGCTCGGGCGGAAGGATCGAGATGTGGCGGAAGCCCGGTCCCTCGTCGAGCACGTGCAGGACGGGCTCCGGACCGCTCCAGTCGACGATGACCTCGATGGCTCCCGGTGCGTATCGGACCACGTTGCTGACCAGCTCGCCGAACACGACTTCGGCCATCGCGACGTCGTCGTCCTGGGCACCGCGGGCCCGGAACGTCTCGGCGAAGGCCCGCCGCGCCGCGCCGACGGCGCGCTGGTCGTCCGTGTGGAGATGCCAGCGCTGCACGAACTCCCGTCCGGCGGCATCGCGCTTGGCCGGTTCGCGAACGTCGAGGACGAGGACGGCCACGTCGTCGCGCGCCTCGCCGTCGTGCATCATCCGTTCGACGATGGTCCGCGCGGACGCCGCTCCGAGGCGGTTCGGCAGACCGCGCAAGACGTCGCGCAGACGGGCTTCGCCCGACGCGGGGGCGCGATCCGCCTCGGTCAAGCCGTCGGTGTAGAGCACCAGGAGCGAACCGGGCACGAGGTCCAGCGTCGTGCTGCGCGCGGTCTCGCCGTTCGAGCGCAGCCCCAGCGGCAGCCCGGTCCCGGTGAGCGCTTCGATCCGCCCGTCGGGATGCCGCAGCAGCGGCGGCGGGTGTCCCGCCGAGGCATAGGCGAAGGTTTCGCCGATCGGATCGAAGACGCCGACGAACGCCGTCACGAACTTGTCCGGGTACTCCAGGCGCAACGCGCGGTCGGCGGCATCGAGCATGAGCGCCGGATCGGCATGGACCTGCGCGATGCCGCGGATGATCTGCCGCATGTTGCCCATCGTCACCGCGGCCTGCAGGCCGCTTCCGGCGACGTCCCCGATCGAGACGACCACCCGCCCGTCGACCAGCCGCAAGGCGTCGTACCAGTCGCCGCCCACCTGCGCCTCCGCCCGGCCGGGGGCGTAGAACGCATCGAGGGCGAGTCCCGGCGCGTCCGGCAGCGCAGCCGGCAGTGACGCCTGCTGGAACGATTCGGCGGCCCGGTGCTCGCGCTCGAAGACGCGCGCTTTGTGCAGCGTCAGTCCTGCCCGGCGGCCCAGCTCCACGAGCACCGGGACGTCGTCGTCCGCGTACTGCCGCAGCGAAGAGCCGTACACCACGCTCAACGAGCCCATCGTCTCGCCTTCGGCCACGAGCGGCACCGAGACGACCGAGTGCAAGCCGAGGTCGCGGTACATCCGGCCTTCGATCTCGTCTTCGACGCTTTGGTCGATCATCTCGGGCGAAACGATCGGGATGCGCTGCGGCGTCCCGGTGCGGATGGCGTAGGGGGCGCCGTGATCGCCGTGCGGATTGAGATGGATGCGTCCGACGAACTGCTGTGCGATCCGGTCCAGCCGCTCGTCGCGATGGGCCACCGCGACGGTCCTGATGCGGCCGTCGTCGGTGCGCAGATCGATCTGGCACCAGTCCGCGAGCTCGGGGATGGTCGACCGCGCGATCGCCTCGAGCGTCGCGTCCAGGTCCAGCGACCGGGCGAAGATCTCGGAGGCCTGCGACAGGAACTCGCGCTCGCGCGCGGCTCGCCGCTGGTCGTGGACGTCGGTCATCGTGCCGACCCAGCGCGAGATCTCGCCGTCCCCGCCGCGCTGCGGCAGCGCGCGCGCGGCGAACCACCGGTAGGACCCGTCCCGCCGGCGCAAGCGGAACTGCTCGGCGAACGGCTGGCCCGACGCGAGGGCCGCCGACCAGGCGCCTTCGGTCGCCGGGCGGTCTTCCGGGTGGACGACGTCGACCCCCCCGGCGCCGTGAGCGGATTCGGCCGCCAGGCCGGTATAGGCGGCGTACTCGTCGCTCACGAACGCGACCGCACCGCCGCCGTCCGCCTCGAACACGATGTACGGCAGAGATGCCGCGAGCGTGCGGAACCGCTCCTCGCTCGCCCGCAGATCGCGCGTGGCTCGCTTGCGGATCTCGGCGGCGTTGATCTGCGCGTACACGCGCGCCAGCAGCTCTTCGGCGGAGAACGGTTTGACGACGTAGTCGTCGGCGCCCTCGAGCAGCCCCTCCAGCGCCGCTTCCTCGCCGGCGCGGGCGGAGAGCATGATGAACGGCGTGGCGGCGATGCGCTCGTCGGCGCGCACGGCGGCGAGGAGCTCGAAGCCGTCCATCTCCGGCATCATCACGTCGCTCACGATGAGATCGAACGCTCCGCTGCGCGCCGCGTCGAGCGCTTCGCGGCCGTTGCCGACCGGCGTGACGCGGTAGCGCCGGGCCAGCATCTCGCCGACGTACTCGCGCAAGTCGGCGTTGTCGTCGGCGAGCAGGATCGAGGCTTGGGAGGCCGGGCCCGACGGTCCGAGCGCGAAGGGCGCGGCGGCGCGCGTCATCGTCGCGTCCACGTCGGCCAGGTATTGCTCGATGGCGCTGCCGTAGCTCGCCGCCTCTTCCGGCGCGACGATCTTCGCGCTGTCCAGGTGAGCTCTTCCGAGCGGGAGGCGGACGCGCAGCGTCGTGCCCTCGCCGAGCACGCTCGACGCGTCGACCTCGCCGCCGTGCAGCGCCGCGAGGTCCCGGACCAGCGCCAGGCCGATCCCGGTCCCTTCGTGCGTGCGGGACCGTGCGCCGCGCACCCGCTGAAAGCGCGCGAACAGCTGCGGCAGGTCGCCGGCCGCGATCCCGACGCCGGTGTCGATCACGCTCAGCTCGGCGAACTCTCCGTCCCGGCGCAGCGCCACGGTGATGCCGCCGGCGAAGGTGAACTTCAAGGCGTTCGAAAGCAGGTTGAGGAGGATCCGCTCCCACATCGAGCGGTCGACGAACACCGGCTCGTCGAGCTGCGCCTGGATCGTGAAGCGCAAGCCGGCGCTTTCGATCGCCGATCGAAAGCTGCTCGCCACGTCGCGCGTGAGCGCGGCGAGATCGGTCTGCGCGAACGCGGCGTCGTCGCGGCCGGCCTCCAGACGGGAGAACTCCAGCAGGGTGTTGACGAGCTTGAGCAGCCGCAGCGCGTTGCGCCGCGCGGCCTGGGCGAGCCTGCGGTTGCGCTCGCTCTCCGTCGCCGCGAGCTCCCCGAGCGGGCCGAGCATCAGGGTGAGCGGCGTGCGGAACTCGTGGCTGACGTTGGAAAAGAAGACCGTCTTCGCACGGTCCATCTCCGCCAGCGCCTCGATGCGCTTCTGCTCGGCCTCGGCCGCGCTCGCGTTGTAGATCGCCGTGCCGACGTTGGAGGCGACCAGCTCGAAG
>JASLGJ010000312.1 GCA_030150085.1 Candidatus Elarobacter sp.
CGCACGACGTAGGTGCCGACGGGCGCGGGGCCGGGCAGCACCTGCGCCGGCAACCCCCGCCGGCGCATGGCGTCGGCCACCGCGCGCAAGCCGGCCTCGCTGGCGTAGCTCTTCACCGCGCCGCCGCTGGCGGTCGAGCCGGGATGGCGGCGCCAGTGGTAGAGCACGTGCGGCAGGTGGACGATGCGCGCGCTGCGCTCGGTCACCCGCAGGGCCAAATCGTGGTCCTGGCTGCCGTCGTACTCCGCGCGCAGGCCGCCGACCGCCTCGACCAAGGCGCGGCGCACCACGAAGAGGTGCCCGAGGTACATCCGCGAGGTGAGCGAGTGCGGGCTCCACTCGGGCTTGAAGTAGGGATCGAGCAGCCGGCCCGCGTCGTCGACCTTGTCCTCGTCGCTGTAGAGCACGTCGCAGTCGCCGGCCGCGGCGCGCAGCGCGACCACCGCCAGGGCGTCGGGCGCGAGCAGGTCGTCGTGGTCGAGGAAGGCCACGAACTCGCCGCTCGCCAGCGCGAGCGCGGCGTTGCTGGCCGCGGAGATGCCGCCCGCCTGCGGGCGGCGCACCACCCGCACGCGCGGGTCGCGCGCGTACTCCTCCAGCAGCGGCGCGACGTGGGGGGCGCGCGAGCCGTCGTCGGCCACGCACAGCTCCCAGTTCGCATAGACCTGCGCCAGCACCGAGTCGAGCGCGGCGCGCAGGTGCGCCGCGCTGGGATCGTGGACCGGCACGATCACGCTGATCCGCGGCAGGCCCGCGGCGCGCGCGAGCGCGGCGCGCAGCAGGGCCAGATCGCGCGGGCGGGGCGCGTTCTCGGCCAGCCACCCGTCGTAGGCGTCGTCGACCGCGGCGCCCAGCGCGAGCACGCCGAGCTCGAACGGCGGCAGCGGCCCGGTCGGGTCGATTCCCAGCCGGCGCTTGAGCGCGAACCAGGCGTTGCGCAGCTTCCAGAACTTGCTGGCCTCGACGAACGCCAGCCGTTCGCGCATCGCTCGCGCAAGCGAACGCACGTCCGCCGGCGGTCCTTCGCCCGTCACGGGAGCCGAGGTTCTCCGTTCCGCGAGCCGGCCCTCGGCGCGCGCCGCCGAGGAGAAGACGATCCGCAAGGGGGAACCCTTCCGACGGTATGCCGCCTCCCGACCACGTTTCCGATGCCGCCGTGCGCTCGTCGCCCAGCGCGCCCAGCGGTGCGGCCGGCGGCGGAGCGAGCGAGAGCGACGCGCTGCGCGCGGAGCTGGCGCGCACCCGGGCCGAGCTGGAGCGCGTGCGCGAGCAGAACCGCGCGCTGCACTGGAACGCGCTGGTCGACGAGATCGGGTTCTGGAACACCAGCGCGGCGCTGACCCGGGCCCAGGCCGCGTACGAGCACGCGCGCGCCCAGCTCGCCCGCCAGCAAGGCCAGATCGGGCCCCTGCGGGCGCTGATCCGCTCGATCGAGCGCAGCCGGCTGTGGCGCCTGCGCGACCGCTGGCTGAACCTCAAGCACCGGCTCGGCCTGGCGCCGAGCGGCGCGCCGCCGCCCTATCCCTTCGCCGACGTGGAGGAGCCGGCGATCCTGCACGACCCGTTCGCGCTCTGGCGCACCAAGTTCGCCGTGCGCGACAGCGACGCCGAGCGGATGCGGCGGGCCAGCGCGGCGCTCGCGCTCAAGCCGCTGATCAGCGTCGTGATGCCGGTCTACGCGCCGCCCGAGACGCTCCTGCGCGAGGCGATCGAGTCGGTGATCGCGCAGGCCTACCCGCACTGGGAGCTGTGCATCGCCGACGACGCCTCGCCCGGCGAGACGGTGCGCGCGGTGCTCGAGGAGTACCGCGCGCTCGACCCGCGCATCAAGGTCGTGTACCGGGCCGAGAACGGCCACATCTCGCGCAGCTCGAACTCCGCGCTGGCCCTGGCGAGCGGGGAGTTCGTGAGCTTTCTCGACCACGACGACGTGCTCGCGCCCGACGCGCTGTTCGAGGTCGCGCTGGCGCTCAACGCGCAGCCCGACCTCGACTACATCTACTCCGACGAAGACAAGATCGACGAGGCGGGCACCTACTCGGGCCCGTTCTTCAAGCCCGACTGGTGCCCCGACTCGTTCCTGGGCCGGATGTACACCTGCCACTTCGGCACGATCCGGCGCTCGCTGGTCGAAGCGGTGGGCGGCTTCCGGCCCGAGTTCGACGGCAGCCAGGACTACGATCTGGTGCTGCGGGTGACCGAGCGCACCGAGCGCGTGCACCACATCCCGCGCATCCTCTACCACTGGCGGCGCCACGACCTCTCCGCCGCCTCGAACACCGGCGCGAAGAGCTACGCCTACCTGGCCGGCAAGAAGGCGATCGAGGAAGCGCTGGAGCGGCGCGGCGAGCCCGGCGAGGCGATTCCGGTCGAGGGTTCGCCGGGCGCGTACCTGGTGCGCTTCGCGCTGCGCGAGCCGGGCCGGGTGAGCATCATCATCCCCACCCGCGACCACCACGAGGACGTCGAGCGCTGCCTGGCCTCGATCTTCGCCGACCCCCGCTATCCCGATTTCGAGGTGGTGCTGCTCGACAACGGCAGCCGCGACCCGCGCGCGCTGGCGAGCTTCGCGGCCTGGCAGCGGCGCGAACCGCGCGTGCGCGTGGTGCGCCACGACGTGCCCTTCAACTACTCCGAGATCAACAACTACGCCGCCGCGCAAGCCACCGGCGAGTACCTGCTGTTCCTCAACAACGACACCGAGGTCATCACGCCCGACTGGCTGACGCTGATGATGGAGTGGGCCCAGCGGCCGGCGATCGGCGCGGTCGGCGCCAAGCTGCTCTACGAGGACGACACGATCCAGCACGCCGGC
The DNA here is from genome assembly GCA_030150085.1 of Candidatus Elarobacter sp. Classification (GTDB taxonomy): domain Bacteria; phylum Vulcanimicrobiota; class Vulcanimicrobiia; order Vulcanimicrobiales; family Vulcanimicrobiaceae; genus Vulcanimicrobium. The sequence goes on from JASLGJ010000312.1 coordinate 2,816, forward strand.
GTGGTGGTCGCGATCGGCGGCGTCGCCGGGCACGGCCACAAGTACTTCTCGCGCGACGCGGTGGGCTACTACAACTCGCTCACGACGGTCTGCAACTACAGCGCGGTGACCGCGGCCTGCCTGATGATCCGGCGCGAGGCGTTCGACGCGGTGAACGGCTTCGACGAGAAGCTGGCGGTCGCGTTCAACGACGTCGACTTCTGCCTGCGGCTGCGCCGGGCGGGCTACCGCAACGTCTGCCTGCCGCACGTCGAGCTGTACCACTACGAGTCCAAGAGCCGCGGCCTGGACGACACGCCCGAGAAGCAGAGCCGCAGCATCCGCGAGCAGCTCCTCATGCAGGAGCGCTGGCGGACCGCCTCGCTGGCCGACCCCTGCTACAGCCCGCACCTCAGCCTGACGGCCGAGGACTACTCGATCCGGCTCTAGCGTGCAGACGACGGTCGCCGCCCATGCCGAGGGCTCGCGCCTGCGCGCGGTCATCGCCTCCGCCGCCGACGCCGCCGGGCCGCGCCCCCCGGCCC
>JASLGJ010000545.1 GCA_030150085.1 Candidatus Elarobacter sp.
TGCGAGAGCACGTCGAGCGCGTCGTCGACCCGCCGCCCGGCCACCAGGCCGGTCGGCGGGTCGACGACGCGCTCGACGTGCTCTCGCATGCGGCCGACGTGGACGCCCTGACCGGCCTGCGCACCCGGCGCTGGGCCGAGCCGCGCCTGCGCCGCGCGCTGGCCCGGGTGGCCTTCGGCGGGCCGCGCCCGGTCGTCGCCCTGCTCGACCTCGACCGCTTCAAGCGGATCAACGACGACCGCGGCCACCTCAGCGGCGACCGCGCCCTGCGCGCGGTCGCGCGCTGCCTGGAAGCCTCGCTGCGCCCGGGCGACTGGGCCGCGCGCTGGGGTGGGGACGAGTTCCTGATCGTGGTGGTCGACGCGCGGATCGACCACGCGCTGGGCGCGCTCGAACGGGTCCGGGCGACGATCGGCTCGGCCCGGGTCGACGGCCTGCCCGCGCTCTCGGTCAGCGTCGGGGTCGCGCTGAGCCGCCCCGGCGACGACGTCGAGCACGTCCTGGCCCGCGCCGACCGGGCCCTCTACCGGGTCAAGCGCGAAGGCGGGGACGCGGTGCGGGTCACAGCTCCCGGTTGACCAGCGTCGTGGCGACCAGCTCGACCCGGTTGGCGCTCTCGGTCTTCTGCATCATGCGCGCGACGTGCTCGTTGACGGTCGACTCGGCGATCGAGAGCCGGGCCGCGATCGCCGCCGACGAGAACCCGTCGGCCAGCAGCTGCAGCACCTCGATCTCGCGCCGGGTGAGCGCGTAGCGCTCGGCCGAGCGCAGCACGCTGGCCTCGCGCCGGGGCGGCTCCCACATCACCGCGATGCGCGGCCCGTCCTCGGCCGCGAGCGGGAAGATCCGCAGCACCGCGTTGCCGTCCTCGCGCAGCGCCATCTTGGGCGCGTTGGCAGCCGGGTCGTCGCCCCAGTCCGCCACCGCGGCCTCGACCCGGGCCTCGATCCGCGCCGGCAGCCGCCGCCGCCCGTCCCGCTCCACCGCCAGCTCGAGCGCCTCGACCGAGCCCGTCTCGACGCTCAAGTCGGGCCGCAGGATGCACAGCGCCGGCATCCGCCGCCGCGCCGCCAAGCCGGGCGCCGCCTCGTCCCCGTACGCCAGCGCGAAGCGCTCCTGGAGCTCTCCCAGCGCCTCGCGCAGCAGCCCCACCTCGCGCTCCGAGAACCCCGCCGCCCCCGCCCGCCGCGCGTAGACCAAAATCCCCGCGAACCGCTCGCGGTCGCGCAAGCTCACCGCCAGCGCCTCGGCGGCATCGGTCGCGGTCAAGCGCAGCACCCGGGCCGGCAGGCCGCTCGCGCGGTGGACCTCGATCAGCGCCTCGTGCAGCAGCCGCCGCGCCCGCCCGCGGCTCAGCCCCTCGGAACGGCAGGCCAGGGTGAACGACTCCAGCGGCGAGGGCTCCACCCCGATGCACCACTCCGCCTCCCCGACCAAGGTCCCCGCGTACGCGCAGAACGCCGCGAAGCGACTGTCCGGAATTCCACCGCCCTCACCCGTCTCGGCCACCACGTCGATCCTTTACTCGCCCGTCAGTATGTGACCCCCCACACACTGTTACAAACGTCTAGTCGCCTACCACACGACCAAAGTCCCACTCCCCAACCAGCCCTCCAGGCAACCATACCTGCCGGCCGTCCCGCACGCCACCCATCGTGCCAGGCGGCGGCTCCGCACCGGCCTGACGGGCGCTCTGGGCCAGCGAAGCGCAGGATGCGCGAGAGCGCCGCTCAGACGCAGCGAGCCCCGGACAGGATGTCCGGGGCTCGCGTGCCCGTCAGGCCGGTGCGGAGCCGCCGCCCCGCCACCCCAGGTCTCGAACCGTCAGACCTTCTCGATCTGATAGAACTCCAGCTCGACCGGCGTCTCGCGCCCGAAGATCGAGATCAGCGCCCGGACCTTCTCCTTCTCCGGCTGGATGTCGTCGACGATCCCGGTGAAGTCGAAGAACGGCCCCGAGGTGACCTTGATCCGGTCGCCCTTGGCGAAGTCGATCTTGAGCTTGGGCGTCTCGATGCCCATCTGCTTGAGGATCGTCTTGACCTCTTTGTCCTGCAGCGGCACGGGCTTCTCGCCCGACCCCGGCGAGCCGACGAAACCGGTCACGCCCGAGGTGTTGCGCACCACGTACCAGGACCCGTCGTCCATGTCCATCTCGACCAGGACGTAGCCCGGGAAGACCTTCTTGGGCGTGATCTTGCGCTTGCCGTCCTTGAACTCGACCTCGTCCTCCATCGGGACGAGCACGCGGAAGATCTTGTCCTGCATGTTCATCGAGTGGATGCGCCGCTCGAGGTTGGCCTTGACCTTGTTCTCGTAGCCGGAGTACGTGTGGATCACGTACCAGCGCTTGCGGTCGTCCTGCTTCTTGGCGGCCGGAGCGGGCGCGGGCGCCTCGTCGGCGGCCGGAACGGTCGTGACGTCCTGGTCCATCAGCGCGCGCCGCCGGTGAGCAGGCTGAACACGTAGCCGAACGCCAGGTCGCAGAGCCAGGTGAAGAGCCCGACCGCGACCACCAGGGCCACGGTGAGCAGGGTCGCCGCGATCCACTCCTCGCGGGAGGGCCACGTGACGCGCTTCATCTCGGTGACGACGCCGCTCACGAACGCCTGCGTGCGCTGGGCGTTGGCCGCCCGCTGCGCGGAGGTCGCGGGCGGGCGATTCGTCGGGGGACGGCCGGCGGCCGGTCGCACGGGGGCGCCCGGTCGGCTAGGATTCGACTTGATAATGCCTTGTACCGCAAGAGGGACTGGCAGGGCGGACAGGACTCGAACCTGCAACCGGCGGTTTTGGAGACCGCTGCTCTACCAATTGAGCCACCGCCCTAAGGGAGTCGGCAAGCGACTCCGAGCGCGCCCCCGGGGCGCGCCATGTGAAATGGAATTGCCTACCTGGTCGTGGGGAACCTGTCGAGGCTGACGGCGAGAAACGCTGCCTTCGTTCCGCCGGGTGCGCCGGAATCGCGGCCGCTACTTGGTTTCGCGGTGCGAGCGGTGGCAGCGGCACCAGCGGCAGTACTTGCTCAGCTCGAGCCGGTCGGTCGTCTTCTGCCGGTTCTTGAACGTGTTGTAGTTGCGGCGCTTGCACTCGGTGCACGCCATCGTCACCATCACACGGGTCTCTTTTTTCGCCATCGTCCTGTTCTCGGGCCACGGTCGGACAAGAAGAAAACGGACGCGGGGTCCGTTCCGAGACGAAAGCATACCACAGGGAGCGGGCTCTGTAAACCGAACGGGCCGCCCGACGTGCCGCTCGAGACCGACGCCACCTATGCTTGCCCGAGCTGCGGCGAGACCAGCGCGCTGGGGATCGACCCGACCGCCGGGCGGCGCCAGACGCTGGTCGAGGACTGCCCGATCTGCTGCCGCCCGCTGGTCTTCACGATCGCCGTCGACCGGGAGGGCGACGCGCTGGTGGAGCGGGTCGAGCGCGAGTAGCTAGAGCCGGGCCCGGTAGAGGGCCGGCGAGGTCCCCGGCAGGGCGTCCAGCTTGAGCTCGCTCAGGATGCGGTCGGAGGGCGCGTAGGGCAGCACGTAGACCGCCCGCCCGGCCCGCAGCCAGGCCGCGACCAGGGGCGGCGGGGCCTCGTCGTTGACCACCTGGCGCCCGCCCAGGCCGTGCTCGACGTACTCCGCGTAGGCCAGCGGGGTGGAGTAGGTCCAGGCCGCGATCACGATGGCGCCCGGCGGGGTGGCCGCCACCACCTGGCGCACCACCGCCGCCCCGTCGACCTGGTGGCGCCCGGCGTAGGTGCCCGGGTCGCCCGCGACGACCTGCGCCGCGGCGAAGACCAGCCCCGCGCCCA
>JASLGJ010000349.1 GCA_030150085.1 Candidatus Elarobacter sp.
CGCCCGGCCCGGGCGCGAACGCGGTCTGGCCGGGCGCGCCGGCCAGCGGCGCGCCCAGCATCGCCGCGAGCGCGGCGCGGGGCGGCTCGCCGACGAACGCGCGCGTCACCTCCTGAGCCGGGCGCAGGAAGATCTCGCGCACCGTGCCCTGCTCGACGATGCGCCCGCCGTCGAGCACCGCGACCCGGTCGGCGACCGCTTTGACGACCGCCATCTCGTGGGTGATCAGCACGATCGTGACGCCGAAGGCCGCGTTCGCCTCGCGCAGCAGGGCCAGGATCGAGCCCGTCGTCTCGGGGTCGAGCGCGCTGGTGGCCTCGTCGCACAGCAGCACGCCGGGCCGGTTCGCCAGCGCGCGCGCGATGCCGACCCGCTGCGCCTGGCCGCCCGAGAGCTGGGCCGGGTAGCGGTCGCGCAGCGCGCTCAAGCCGACGAACTCCAGCAGCGGGTCGACCGCGGCGCTGATCTCGCCCCGCGAGCGGCCGGCCAGCTCGAGCGGCAGCGCGACGTTATCGCGCACCGTGCGCGACGAGAGCAGCGCGAAGTGCTGGAAGATCATGCCGATCCGGCGCTGGACGGCGCGCAGCGCGGCCGGTCCGAGCGCGGTCAGCTCGACCCCGTCGAGCACGACGCGGCCCGCGCTCGGGCGCTCGAGCAGGTTCAGGCAGCGCAGCAGGGTCGACTTGCCCGCGCCGCTGCGCCCGATGACGCCGAAGACTTCCCCGCGCGCGATGGTGAGGTCCACGCCGCGCAGCGCCTCGACCGCGCCGCCCGGGCCGCGGAAGGTCTTGTGCAGACCCGCCAGCTCGATCACACCCGCAGGGGACAGCCGAACGGCGAGCGCGGTTGCAGGGCCGCGCTCGCCCGGTCAGCCCGCGCTAGCGGTTGAGGACGTCGATCTCGTCGGCGTTGAAGCCGCCCGCGCTGTTGCGCGAGCCGCGGATCGCGACCCGCATGCCCGGGGTCAGCGTCGTGCCGGTCGGGTTGATGACGGTCCCCTGGTGGAGCGAGACGGCGATCCCGTCGCGCAGCTGCAGGTTGTAGCCGCCGAACGACGACACCACGCCGGTGATCCGGCCGTCGCGCATCCCGCCCCGCCGGTCGCCGTAGCCGCCGTTGCCGCTCCAGCGCCCGTTGCCGTTGCCGTTGCCGTTCCAGTTGCCGCTGCCGTTCCAGCGGCCGTTCCCGTTGCCGTAACCGTTGTCGTTGTTGCCGTTGTAGCCGAGGCGGCGGAAGAGCTCGCGGCGCTGGTTCTGGTCGAGCACGCCGACGATCTGGCGCCGCACGTCCTGGCCGCTGCCCGAGCGCTCGATCGAGCGGATCTGGTTGCGCTGGTCCGTGCTCAAGTCGAGCGAGCGCACGGCGTCGTAGAACTGGCGGTCGCTGACCTGCGCGTTCGCGTTCTGCGACCAGCCGTAGGGCTGCTGCTGGGCCGATGCGGCGGCCGGCGCGGCGAGGATGGCGGCCGTGCCGACGAGGGCGGCGAGCTGGCGATGATTCATGAATGAGGCCTCCTTGATAGCGTCCGGCGTGCAATACCCGCCGGACTCACCCGTGCAACGCCGCGCCGCCCCGCCGGGTGCTGTGAGCAGCCTGAGAGCGAGGCGGCGGAAGTTCGGCTCCGCGCTGCGAACCGCGCCCCGTGGTTTCCTTGCGATTTCTGGGTACCGGCGGGGCGCGCTGGGTGGTGGCCAAGCAGATCCGCGCCTCGGGCGGGTTCTGGCTGCAGGCCGACGGCACCAACATCCACGTCGACCCGGGCCCGGGCGCGCTGGTCCGCGCGCTGAGCGCGGTGCCGCCCTGCGACCCGGCCACGCTCGACGCGATCGTGCTCTCGCACAAGCACCTCGATCACGCCGGCGACGTCAACGCGCTGATCGAGGCGATGTGCCAGGGCGGCTGGCGCCCGCGCGGCGCGCTGTGCGCCCCGCTCGACGCGCTCGACCCGGCGCAGCAGCCGGTGGTATTTCCCTACGCGCGCAAGTTCGTGCCGCGCGAGTGGGTCGTCGAGGCCGGCGGCGGCCCGTTCGCCGTCGGCAGTGTGGAGCTGCGCGCCTCGCTGCGCCTGCAGCACCCGGTCGAAGCGTACGGCCTGCACGCTCGCACGGCGGAGGGCGTCACCGTCTCGTACCTGCCCTGCACGCGCTACTTCGACGAGATCGTCGCGGACTACCGCGCGCGGCGGCCCGACGTGCTGGTGATGAACGTGCTGCGCTACCGCGACACGATGGACGTCGACCACCTGACCTTCGACGACGCGCGCACGCTGATCGAGGGCATCCGCCCCGGCGCGGCGATCATGACCCACTTCGGGACGCGCATGCTCGAGCGCGACCCCGCGAAGCTGGCCTACGAGCTCGAGGACGCGACGGGGGTCAAGACGTTCGCCGCCTACGACGGCTGGACGTACGATGTCGCTTGAGATCGAGATCGAGAGCGCCAAGCCGGGCCAGACCGACGCCTTCTGGAAAGCGCACGACCGCGACTGGCGCAGCGAGCTGTGGCAGTTCCGGGTGGTCTGGCACGAGCAGGGCCACGACCTGATCGCCCGCGAGGACGACGAGATCGCGGGCGCGCTGCGGCTGCGCATCGCGGCCTCGCTGGCCCACGTCGAAGCGCTCTACGTGCTGCCCGCGCGGCGCCGGCGCGGGATCGCGCGGCAGCTCGTCGGGCGGGCCGAGGAGATCGCCAACTACTACAACTGCCACAAGGTCACCGTGCCGGTCTTCCACGAGCGCGCGGCGCAGCGGTTCTTCCTCGCCTGCGGCTACGTGGTCGAGGCGGTGCTGCCGCAGCACACCTTCAAGCTCGACGTGGCGGTGCTGCGCAAGTTCCTGCTCTAGCGCCGGGGCGCGCCGCGCACGGGAGCGGCGGGAGCCGGCGGCGCGAGCGCGAACCCCACCCGCCTCGCGCGCCCCGGCGCGCACCGTCCACATCGAGGTGTTGTAGACATGGCTGATCTCGGACCCCCGCCGAACCCCGCCGCGTTCGTGCGCGCCGACCAAGCGCCGGTGCAGCAGCAGGAGCCGCTCCCCGGCGCGACCACCGACGACTCCGGCCCGCTGGTGCCCTACGGCCCGCCCATCTGGGGCGCGACGCAGCGCGGCGACCTGGCCGAGATGGAAGCGGTCGCGAACGCGGCCCGGCTGGCGCTGGCCGCCGGCAACCCCAAGTTCGCCGCCGCCGCGCGCGGCGTCGCGCCGGTGCCGGGCGCGGTGCGCTTCACCCCGGTGACGGCGCAGAACGAGGGCGCGGTCACCACCGCGCTGGCCGCGCTGGAGTCCGCCATCGCGCGGCTGAAGCAGCAGGGCCAGGCGTGACCGCGGTCGGCCGCGAGCGGCCGACCCGGTTCCTGTCCCCCGCCGACCGCGCCGCGCCCAAGCCCGTCCACGCGGTGTGGGAGATCACGCTGGCGTGCGACCTCAAGTGCGCGCACTGCGGCTCGCGCGCGGGTGCCAAGCGGCCGACCGAGCTCTCCACCGCGGAGTGCTTGCAGGTCGTCGCGGACCTCGCGCGGCTGGGCACGCGCGAGGTCACCCTGATCGGCGGCGAGGCCTACCTGCGGCGCGACTTCGCCGAGATCATCGCCGCGATCACCGCGGCCGGGATGGAGTGCACGCTGCAGAGCGGCGGGCGCAACCTGACCGACGCGCGGATCGCGGCCGCGGTGGCGGCCGGGCTGCGCGCGGCGGGCATCTCGATCGACGGCCTGCGCGAGCTGCACGACGCCCTGCGCGGCGTGCCGGGCTCGTTCGACGCGGCGCTGGCGTCGCTGGCGCGGCTGCGCGCGCACGGGGTGACGACCAGCGTCAACACCCAGCTCGGGGCCGAGGTGCTCGACCAGCTCGACGGCGTGCTCGACGTGGTGATCGCGGCCGGGGCGAAGAACTGGCAGGTCCAGCTCACCGTGCCGATGGGCCGCGCCGCCGACTCGCCCGAGCTGATCCTCCAGCCGCACCGGCTGACCGAGCTGTTCCCCGTGCTGGCGGCGCTGTACGAGCGCGCCGCGCGGCACGGCGTGCTGCTGCAGATCGGCAACAACGTCGGCTACTTCGGCCCCCACGAGGGCCTGCTGCGCGGCAACGGCCTGACCTCGGTCCACTACGGCGGCTGCGTCGCCGGCAACGGCGCGCTGGGGATCGAGGCGGACGGCAAGATCAAGGGCTGCCCGTCGCTGCCGACCGACCCGTACACCGGCGGCAACGTGCGCGAGATCGACCTGACCTCGATCTGGTACGGCACCCCCGAGCTGACCTTCGCGCGCGAGAAGCGGACCGTGCCGACCGGCTTCTGCGGCACCTGCTACTACGCGCCGGTCTGCCGCGGCGGCTGCACCTGGATGGCGCACAGCCTGCTCGGCACGCCGGGCGACAACCCGTTCTGCCACCACCGCGTGCTCGAGCTGCGCCGCCAGGGGCTGCGCGAGTCGATCCGCCCCGTCGCCCCAGCGCCCGGCACCGCCTTCGACCACGGCCTGTTCGCGGTCGACGTCGAGACCCTCGACGGCCGTCCGGCCGGCGTTCCCGCCCGCGACCTCACCCCGCGCGACGAGCGGGCCGGGGCCGTGCTCGAGGTCTGCCGCGGCTGCTCCCGCCACGTCTTCGCCGGCACCGAGGTCTGCCCGTTCTGCGCCGCGGTCCTGGCCGAGGCGGGGCGGTCCTATG
>JASLGJ010000365.1 GCA_030150085.1 Candidatus Elarobacter sp.
GACATACTCGCCGTGGCGGATTTCGAGGTCGTTTTCGGGATGTTGCCGCCGAACGCTCTTCAGCAGCGTCCAGTAGCGCGCGTCGTCGAGCAGCGCCGACTCGGCCGCCGTCACGTCAGCACGTCCGCCAGGCGGCCCTGCTCGCGGGCCCAGGCCAGTTCCATGGCGATGCGCTCGCCGACCGAGACGTCGCGGCCCCAGCGGTACGCCGTGTAGGGGGTGTAGCGGGTGCCGGGCGAGCCCGGGATGCGCAGGCTGACGTCGTAGCAGACGAAGTCCTTGGGCGGCCCGCTCACGATCACGCACTGCAGCGCGAACGGCCCGATCACCCCGACCCCATCGACTTCCTTGGCGGCGCGGACGAACGCCTCGCCCAGCGCGAAGGCCTTCTCGAGCATCGACTCGGTCAGCGTCGCGGCGATGTGGCCGGCCTCTTCCATCCGCACCGGCTCGTCGGCCAGGTCGTGCGCCTGGCGGTAGGGCAGCGTGACCAGCCCGTCCTTGTTGGTCTGGCGGCGGGTGTCGGTGCCCATCAGCTCCAGCTCGCCCAGCAGCGGCGACCAGAAGAAGTTCAGGTTGACCGTCGGCCCCAGCGCGAACTCCTCGATCACCGCGCCCTGCAGACCTTCGCCGGTGACGATGCCGGCGTCGCTCAGCCGGCGCGCGGTGGCCCAGTACTCGTTCTCGCTGCGCACCAGGAAGAACGCGCGCTCGAACGAGACCTTGGCGTGCGGCGCCTTGACCATCACCAGGCGGTCGATCTCCTCGGGCGAGCGGAGCTGCTTGGGATAGCGGATGCCGGCCCGCTCCATGAGCGCGTACTGGTTGTCGGGCTCGTCGCGCTCCTCGGCCCGCAGCAGGCGCCGGTTGCCGAAGAACGGCACCGCCATCCGCTCCTCGATCTCCGCGTACGAGTAGCGCTGGTGGAGGTAGACCTCGAACGAACGGTTGGCCACGAACACGACGTTCTGCCGCCGCAGGTGCTCGACGAACGCCGGCTCCAGCACGTCGGCGAACTTCTCGACCTGCAGGGTGGCGTCGACGCAGCCGCGCGGCGGGCCGCCGGTGGTGCGGCGCGCGTAGTGCGTGTCGTAGGTGCGGTTGCGCCCGCGCTCGGTGACGATCAGGCTGCGCAAGCCCTGCTGGCGCGCGCCGAAGGCGACCTCGAGCGCGGAGTGGCTCCCGATCGAGCACAGGGTGAGGGCGCTCGCGTCGTACGACGCGAGCGTCCCGGCGAGGTCGAAGGCGCTCACACCGTGGTTTCCTTTTGGGCGGACCGGAGCGCAGCGAGGACCGCGAAGGCTTCGGCGTTCACGCCGAAGCCACTACGTCGCGAGGAAGGCGCGGGCCTCGGTCGAGCTGGGGTAGCTGACGAGCAGCGTGCGGCGGACGAGCTGCTGCTGCTGCTTGGCCTCGGGCGTGTCCTCGCGCTCGAGCGTGTCGTAGGCCCGCTTGTAGAGGCGCGGCAGCTCGTAGTCGCGCGGGTACTGGTGCTGCCAGTCGTCGAGCGAGTCGACCACCCAGACCGTCTCCTGGGTCATCCGCCCGCCCCAGCCGGCGTCGAGGTACTTGCCGATCCGGGCCAGCTCGTTGCGCACCCCGATGGGCGAGAGCTTGGTGTGGCCGAAGTACTCGTCGGCCGGCGCGGTGATGACCAGGTAGGCGTTGTGCGAGACGACCCGGCCGATCACCGCCAGCCCCTTGGTCGAGGCCCGGTGCGAGGCGACCACCCGCGCGGTCTCGCGCTCGGCGTCACTGTAGCCGGGGCCGGCGTTGCGGGCCGCGTCGACCAGCGGGAAGAGCACCCGGCCCAGGTCCTGCGGGACCGCGGCGATCGGGAAGGTCGCCTGCGCCGCGCGCCCGAGCGCCAGCGCCCGCCAAGCGGTGTCGTGGGTCAGGTTGTAGGCCCGCAGGTCGGCCTCGACCTGGCCCAGCAGAGCCTGCACGTCGTTCGGGTAGTCCTTCGTCAGGGCGGTCGCGTCGGCGTCGGCGTCGTGCGCCAGGCGGTCGTTGTCGGCGTCCTCGGCGTCGAGCTTGGCCAGCAGCGCCTGGGCGGCCGGGCCGCGCTGGGGGTCGTTCGCGTACGCCTGGGCCGCGCCGCGGACGTACCACTCGGCCGCGTCGTTGCTGATCAGGGGGTCGTAGTGGAGCTGCGCGGCGAGGTCGACCGCGATGCCCTTGATCTGGAGGTTCTGGGGATCGTCGCGCAGCTTGAGCTCGTACGCCCGCCCGGCGTCGAGCACGGTGGAGAAGTAGTCGAGCTGGTCGGCCAGGTGCCAGCCGGCGGCCGCTCCCTTGTCGTAGGAGGCCTTCATCTGGCGGTAGAGCTGGGCCGGATCGACCTCCAGGGCGGCCCGGGCGGGCAGGGCCTGGAGGGTGAGGACGAGCGCCGCGGCCAGCGCGGCGAGCAGGTTACCGGTTCGTGATCGTGCTGTCGTCGAGGACCGCATCGAGCGAGTTGGAGAGCAGAGCATGCTTGATTTCCCGGGCGATACGGCGGCCGGTGGACATCGGCTCGCTGTAGTTCAGGTACGAGTACGGTGACCCGTCGATGAAGGGGTTCGTACCCGCGACGATCCGCGCCGAGATCTCCATGACGTAGAAATTGGTGTCCGGCGTGATGATCGTCTCGATACAGAACGCACCGAACAGCCCTTTGGGTCCGCAGATCTCCTGCGAGACGCGGACCACGTCCTCGCCCATCCGGAAGGCCTCGGCCAGCAGCGACTCGCGCAGCACCAGCGGCGAGTTGCCCACCACCACGTAGGAGGGGTCGATGTCCATCCCGGCCTGCGCCGAGGACGGGATGCGGCCCAGCGAGTCGACGTTGGTCTCGTAGCGCCGGTCCATCGACATGATCTCCAGCTTGCCGGTCAGCGGCGAGTAGAAGTAGTGGATGTAGGCCGGCACGCCGATGACGTACTCTTGGAGGATGTAGTTCTGGCGGGCCAGCAGCGAGGCGCGCTCCTCGAAGTCGTGCGCGTCGCGCACGAACATGTAGCCCTTGCCGCCCTGCGCCCCGTAGAGCTTGACGATCACCGGGCGGTCGATCTCGGCCCCGGTGCGGAACTGGCGCGGCAGCTTGAGGTTGGCCCGGGTCAGCCACTGGCGCTGCAGCTCGCGGCTGGCCTCCCAGTCGAGCACCGCCTTGTTCCCGAAGTAGGGAATGCGCATCTTCTTGTGGTCTTCGAGCGACAGGTAGGCCACGAACGAGCCGTGCGGCACGATGATGATCTTGCGCTGCTCGAGCTGGGGCACCAGCGACATGAAGTCGCTGTACTTGTCGATCGTGATGACCTCGTCGACGAAGGCGTACGAGCGGTACAGCCGCTCGGTCTCGCGGTTCGCGATGGCGAGCGTGTTGAAGCCCTCGTCGTGCGCGCCCTTGAGGATCTGCAGCGCCGAGTGCGAGCCCAGCGTCGCGACCGTGTACAGGCCGCCCACCCCGTCGCGGCGGTTCTGCAGTTGAAGCCCGTGTTCGATCGTCATGGTCATCTCGTTATCGCCACCTGGAATGCGGGGTTGCAAAGAAAGGTCTCGACCGCTCGCTCGCGCACGGCCGGGGGAACGTCGCGGCCCGAGGCGTCGAGCAGCCGCCACGCGGTGCGGCGGCGGATCGCGCGGACGCCGCGGATCGGGCGGCCTGCCACGAGGGTCGCCGGGGCTTCGTCGCGCGCGGCGATCCACACCTCGCCCGGCTCGGGCTCGGCCGAGGCGCGCTCGACCAAGCGGTGCTTGTTGGGGTTGTGGATCGTCTCGATCGAGGCCACCGTCGCGGCGAGGTCGTCCGCCGCGGCGTCGTCCACGTCGAACAGCCAGACGTCGGCCCGGCGCACGGCGGCGACCGGCACGCCCAGCCGGTCCAGCGTCTCGAACGCGGTGAACGCCTCGTTGTCGGGGATCGTCAGGGAGACGGCATAGGCCCGGGTGCTCACGCGCGCGCCTCGCTCGCCGCGGGCGCAGCGGCGCGGACAGCGCGCGCGAAGTGCGCGAAGAAGCGGATGCCGCCCGAGGGGGCGAGCATGCGGGTCCGGTCGCGCGAGGCGTCGAGGTGCTGGTAGGTCCAGGCGTCGCGTTCGGGGTGCGGCATGATCGCCAGCACGTTGCCGGCCCGGTTCACCAGCGCCGCGGCGCCCAGAGCGGACCCGTTCGGCCCGGGGACCGGGTTGCCGGCCTGGTCGGCGTAGACGAAGGCCAGGTGGCCGCCCGCGCGCATGCGCTCCAGCTCGGCGGGCGGGGCGACCAGCCGGCCGTCGCCGTGCGAGGCCCAGGCCGGGATCAGCGCGCCCGGCTCGATGCCCGCCAGGATCGGCACCCGCTCGGGCGCGACCGCCAGCTTGGCGTGGACGTGAACGGACAGAAACCGCCCGCCCTGGTTGGGTGCGAAGGCGGCGGTCGACCGGCGCAGCGGGCCGGTGCCGGGCACCAGCCCGGCCTCGGCCAGAATTTGCGCCCCGTTGCAGATGCCCAGCACGAGCTTGCCGGCCTGCGCGGCCTCGATCACCGGGTCCATCAGCGCGTCGTGCGCGGCGACCGCGCCGGCCCGCACCCGGTCCTCGTGCGCGAACCCGCCCGGCAGCACGAACGCGCCGAACTCCGCCAGCGCCTGGGGCCGACTCCAGTGCACCAGCGCCGCGTCCAGCCCGACCGCGCGCAGCGCGCGCAGCGTCTCGTCCTCGCTGTTGGTGCCGGGGAAGACGAGCACGGCGACCCGTGGACCGGTGCGGAGTTCCCCCGACCCGTTGCCTGCGCTCACGATGCGGTCGCGGCTCCGTAGAAATCGCGCAGCGGCGCTTCCCAGGCTTCGGCGAGGTCGTCCAGCGAGACGGTCGCGGTGACCTTGCCGGTGCGTTCGGAGTGCAGGGCCAGGCGCGGCTCGGCGGTGGTCACGATGGAGCCGTAGCCCAGCTCCACGCCGTGCTCCTGCGCCAGCGCGTCGAGCAGGTCGATCTCGCCCCCCACCTCGAGCACGAAGCCGGGCTCCTCGCTGAAGTTCCAGACCACCTCGGGCGAGGTCGCGCCGATCGCCTCGTCCTCCTCGATGGCCAGCCCCAGCGGGGTGCCGTTGGCGCGCGCGGCGAGCGCCATCTCGGCCAGCGCGACCAGGAAGCCGCCGTCGCTGACGTCGCGCGCCGCGAGCACCAGCCCGCGCGCGATCGCCTCGCGCACGAACGCGCAGGCGCGCCCGAACCAGGCGTAGTCGGCCGCCGGCAGCGCGCTCGAGGCGATGCCGAGCTGCTCGGCGATCACCGAGCCGCCCAGCGCGATCGCTTCGACCGGGGGCGCGACGAAGGCGATCGGCGAGCCGGCCCGCTTGAGCGCCATCGTGACCGTGTTCGCGACGTCGGCAATCGTGCCGACGCAGCCCACGATGGGCGAGGGCGCGACGTGGTTGCCCGACGACGAGCGGTTGTAGAGCGAGACGTTGCCCGAGACGAACGGCACGCCCAGCGCGGTCGCCGCCGCGGCCAGCCCGTCGACCGCGGCGACGAACGCGCCCATGTGCTCGGGCACGGTCGGGTCGCCGAAGTTCAGGCAGTCGGTCAGCCCGGCCGGCGCCGCGCCGACCGCCGTGACGTTCGCGATGGCCTCGATCACGGCCAGCTCGGCCGCGCGGCGCGGGTCGATCTTCCCATAGCGGGGGTTCCCGCCCAGTCCCAGCGCCATCGCCAGCGGCGCGCCGGGCACGGGCACCAGCACGCCCGCGTCGGCGTAGCCGGGCGGGATCGCGGTGCAGCCGCGCACGACGCCGTCGTAGCGGCGGTAGATCGACGCGCGCGAGCAGACGTCGCGGTGCGCGAGCACGCCGCGCAGGCGCTCGAACAGCGTGCCGGGCCGCTGGCGCACCGCGGCCTCGATCGCGCGCTCGCGCGCGGCCGGCGGCTCGGGCTTCACCGCGGGCAGCACGTAGGGGCGCGAGTAGCGCACGCCGCCGGTCAGGAACGCGAGGTCGACGTCCATCACCGTCTCGCCGCGGTGGCGCGCGACGTAGCGCCCGCTGTCGGTGACCTTGCCGATCACCGCCGCGCGCGCTCCGCGCGCGACGCGCGGCAGCGTGTAGACGTCGTTGTAGATCGAGAGCAGCACCGGCGTGAAGGCTGGAGGCACGATCCAGCACAGCCGCTCCTGGGTCTCGCCGATCGCGATCACCTCGGGCGGCAGATCCCGCTGGCCGGTCGCGACCAGGTCGAGATCGACCTCGGCACCCATGCCGCCCGCCGCGCACAGCTCCGCGCTGCAGCCCGCCAGGCCGCCCGCGCCCAAGTCCTTGAAGCCGACCTCGAGCCCGCGCGCGCGCAGCTCGGCGAACACCGCGTAGGACGCGCGCATGACGACGTTCTTGAGGAACGGGTCGGGCACTTGGACCGCGCCCTTGTTCTGCTCGGCGTCCTCCTCGTCGAGCGTGAGCGACGAGAACGACGCGCCGCCGAAGCCGCTGCGATCGGTGGCCTTGCCGACGAGCACGATGTCCCAGCCGGCGCTGCCCTTGGGCGCGCGGCTGTGGATGACGTCCTTCTCCTTCACCACCCCCAGCGCGACGACGTTGACCAGCACGTTGTCGTCGAACGACTCGTCGACGAACACGTCGCCGCCGACGTTGGGCACGCCGATCGCGTTGCCGTAGGCGGCGATGCCGTCGACCACGCTCTGCGCGACGTAGCGGCAGTGCGGGTTCTCCAGCCGCCCGAAGCGCAGCGGGTCGGCCACGCCGATCACCTCGGCGCCCATGCACAGCACGTCGCGCACGATCCCGCCGATGCCGGTCGCCGCGCCCTCGAACGGCACGACCTGCGAGGGGTGGTTGTGCGACTCGTGCGCGACGACGATCCCGTAGGTCTCGCCCTCGTACTCGCCCAGGCGCACGATCCCGGCATCCTCGCCCACGCCGAGCAGCACCGTCGGCCCCTGCGTCGGCAGCTTCCCCAGGTGCGCGCGCGAGGACTTGTAGGAGCAATGCTCGCTCCACTGCGCGTCGAACGCGAACGCTTCCGTCGCCGTCGGCACCCGCCCGAGGTGCTCGGCGATGCGCCGCAGCTCGTCGTCCGACAGCCCGACCCCCAGCCGCCGCCCCAGCGCGACGGCCTCGGCTCCCACGTCCGTCGTCACGGGCGAACCGCAGCGCAGCGAGGGCCGCGCAGGGTTCGCGGCACGCGAACCCGCTCAGGCACGCGCGATTCCCGGACCGGGAGGCGGCTGGGGCGCGTTGAGCTGCGCGTCGGCGCGCAGGATCGCGCTGCGCCCGTTGGCCTGCATGAGCAGCACGCGCCCGAACACGACCGTGTCCTCCAGCGCGAAGGCCTTGGCGCAGCGGGTCGCGATCTCGTCGGCGCGCGGGTCGGCGGCGTCGACCGGCACCACCGGGTTGGCGGTGGCGTTGTCGACCATCCCCGCCAGCGCTCCGTTCGCCGCGCCGATCGGCACCAGCACCAGGCGCGCGAAGGTCGCCTCGAGCTGCGCCACGAGCTGCAGCACGTAGCCCGGCGTGCGCGCGACCGACACGACGTGGCGCAGCACCGGCAGCCCGAACGCGCCCAGCGCGCGCCCGACGACGTCCGCCGCGGCGACGTTCTCGGGTCCGTCGGCGAGCAGCGCGACCATCCCGGGCAGCATCTGGGGGAACGTCCCCACCACGTCGGCGACGGTCTCGTAGTTGCCGCGCACGCGCTCCAGGTCGCCCGGGGTGACCGTCTCGAGGTTGCGGTAGAGCTGCTTGTCGAGCATGAGGTCTTCACGGCCCTGCGGCCAGACGCGCCACGAGTCGTTGTCGATCACGTCGGCGATGACCAGCTCGCCCTTGCCCTCGCCGCTGGCCAGCCGCCCGAACTCCAGCTTGAGGTCGACCAGCAGCGCGTCGCGCCGGCGCCAGGCGTGGGCCAGGATCTCGTAGGCGATGCGCGCGAGCTCGGACATCGTCGCGATCTCCTGCGCGTTGGCGATGCCGCCCGCCACGATCGCGTCGGGCTCGATCTGCGGGTCGTGGTTGGCGTCGTCCTTGAGGAAGAACTCGATCATGCGCGGGACGAGCAGCGAGCCGCGTGCGATCCCCGGCCGGCGCCGCACCAGCGACCCGGCCGCCACGCCGCGCACGACGACCTCGATCGGCACCATCTGCGCGCGCCGGACGAGCATCTCGTTCTGGTCGTCGTCCTCGCCGCCGTTGAGATAGTGCGTCGGCAGCCCGCACAGGTTGAGCAGGCGAAACACCCGCGCGGTCGTCTGCGCCGCGATCCGGCCCTTGCCCTCGATCACGTCGCGCCGCTCGCCGTCGCGCGCGCTGATGTTGTCGAGCTGCTGCACGACCAGCACGTCGGGCTGCCCTTCCAGCTCGTACAGCACCTTGGTCTTGCCCCGCGCGATCTCGTGGCCCTTACGCATTCGTCTGTCCAACCGTCTCCCGGATTCGCTGTGCTAGGCGGCGCGCGCGCGCGGGCGCGTCGCCGACGTGTTCGCTCGGATCGAGCCACTCGCGCACTTCCGCGGGCTCGACGTGGCGCGTGATGCGCTCGTCGTCGGCGAGCAGCCGCGCGAGCGGGTTGGTCTCGCCGCGCGCCAGCGCGTCGTAGGCCTGCATGGCGCTCTCGCGGATCGCCTCGTGCAGCTCCTGGCGGTCACCGCCGCGCTTGGCCGCCTCCATCAGCACCGCCTCGGTGCCCGAGAACGGCCCGTAGACGCGCAGGTTCTCGGCGATCCGCCGCTCGTCGACCCGCAGCCCGGCCACGATCTTGGTCGCCAGCGCGAGGATCTCGTCGCTGCACAGCAGCGCCTCGGGCAGCACCGTGCGGCGGTTCGCGCTGTCGTCGAGCGTGCGCTCGAGCAGGTTCGTCGCGGCGTTCTGCCAGGCCACGTCGGCGTAGCCGGGGAGGAGGCGGGCGAGCGAGTCGATGCGCTCGGCCATCACCGGGTTGCGCTTGAACGGCATCGCGCTCGAACCGACCTGCTTGGCGCCGAACGGCTCGGCCAGGTCGCCGAAGCCGGGACTGGCCAGGATGCGCACGTCGAAGGCGAACTTCGAGAGCGATGCGCCCAGCCCGGCCAGCGCCGAGAGCAGCAGGTAGTCGAGCTTGCGCGGGTAGGTCTGGGTCGCGACGTCGCGCGCGCGCAGCTCGAAGCGCCCGAGCACGGCGTCCTCCTGCTGCTGCGGGCTCAGCGCGCTGCCGTCGAGCAGGCGGGTGTACGAGGCCGACGTGCCGACCGCGCCCCGGACGCCCTTGGCCGTGAGCTGCTCGCGCGCGTGCAGCAGGGTGGCGCGGTCGATCAGCAGGTCCTGGGCGTAGACCGCGAGCCGGTAGCCCAGCGTGGTCGGCTCGGCCGGCTGGAGGTGGGTGTAGCCCATGCAGACCAGGCCGGCGTGGCGCTCGATGCGCTCGGCGAACGCGGTCAGCAGGCCGTCCAGCGCGCTCAGGATGCCGTCCAGCGCGAGGCGCATGCGGAACGTCTCGACGTTGTCCTCGACGTCCATCGAGGTCGCGCCGAGGTGGATCTTGCCCCCGCCGACGGTCGCCTGCCGGGCGAAGACGCGGATCTCGGCCATCAGGTCGTGCCCGATCTCGCGCTCGATCGCCAGCGCGGCGGGCAGATCGATGTCCTCGGCGTGCGCGCGCAGGTCGTCGAGCTCGGCCTGGGAGACCAGCCCGGCGCGCTGCTGGGCCTCGGCCAGCGCGATCCAGACGGCGCGCCAGAGCTTGCGCCGTTCGCGCTCGGAGAAGAGCTCGCGCAGGGCCGGGCGCCCGTAGCGCCACGAGAACGGCGAGGCGTACGTGGTGTCGTTCATGCGGTACGGCCGGACGTGTTCGCGCCGTACGCCGGTCCGGCCTCGACGAGAAAGGTCTGAGCGCCGCGAGGCGGTGGCGCGCGAGGCGGAGGCGGCAAGCAGCGGGCGGGGTGAAGCGACGGTCATGGCGGCCGAGCGGCATAGCTCGGGCGGGGCGGGGCACTTCCTCCGGCGAGGAGGCTCTTCGCATGCGCCGTGATCGTGGCTTTTCGCTCGTCGAGCTGACGGTCGCCGTCGGCCTGATCGCCCTGTTCGCCGCGACCGGCGCCGGCCTGACCCTGGCCAACCGCTCGCTCGTCGTCGCCTCGGCGGCAAGCGAGTTCGACCAGCTCCTCGACAGCGCCAAGACGATGGCGCGCGAGCTGGGCGGCGGCCGGCTCGTCTTCACCGCCGACGGCGACGGCACGGTCGCGACGTTCGCCGCGCTCAACCCGGACGGAACGCTCGCTCCGACGGCGCTCCCGGCGCTGCGCACCCGCGCGCACATCACCGAGCAGGACAGCCTGGGCGACCCGGACTTCGCGCTCGTCCTCCATGCCGACGGCCGCCTTGGCGGGATCCCGAACGCAGGCTCCTCCGCGACCGAGGTCGGCTGCCCCGCCAGCGGCCGCTACCACCTCCACATCAGCGCTGCGGGCGGCTCGGCGGAGCGCTATCTGCCCTGCCGAACGCTCCTCGCGACAGGCGGTCCGCTCGCCTACACCACCTGGCCGCCCGCCACCAGCGCACCGTCCCCGGTCCCCCAATGCACCGGCCCCTGCACGCCGCCGCCCCTCCCGAACACATCGTCTCCCGCCCTCGCCTGCCCACCGAGCACGACCCC
>JASLGJ010000389.1 GCA_030150085.1 Candidatus Elarobacter sp.
GGCGGCCACGCCCAGGTGGAACGCGCGCCGGAAGAATCGCCCCAGGTCGAGCCCGGCCGGGGCGGCCGCGGCGGCCCCGACGGCGGGCGGAACCAGACAGAATCCTGACGCTACGACGAACAGCGTGCCGAGGAAGCGAAGCCGCTGCCGCGTACTGGGTGTCACGTTCAAGTTTTTCGGCCGGTCGCCGATGAGCTTGAGGTAGGCCTCCCTCGGATGGGACTAAAAGCCTAAAGCCCCGCAGCATACTCACACGAACGATCGCCATGGAGGGATGATCGCGCGAATGCAGTTCGACCGCCTCAGCGATGGCATATCGCTGGAGTTCGGGAGAAACCAGAAGGCGCTGGCCGACGCGACGGCCAGGCTCTCTTCTGGCCTGCGCATCAATACCGCGGCCGACGACCCCAGCGGCCTGGCGATCGCGGAGTCGCTGCACTCGCAAGCCCTCGGGCTGGACCAGGGCCAGCACAACGTCCAGGACGGGGTCAACGCGCTGACCGTGGCCGACGGCGCGCTCCAGACCGTCCAGGAGATCCTCCAGCGGATGCGCACGCTGGTCGTCGAGGGCCGCTCCAACCTGCTCTCCGACGGCGAGCGCGCCGACATCAACGTCGAGCTGGGCCAGCTCGGCCAAGAGATCGACACGATCGCCGGCAAGACCGAGTTCAACGGCCGCAAGCTGCTCGACGGCAGCCTCTCGGGCAGCGCGGGCACGCTCGGGCACGCAGTCACCCCGCAGAACGACATCCTGGCCAACGGCGAGTACCTGGTCGACCCGACCACCCTGACCGTGCAGCCCAACGGCTCGCCGCTCGACCTCAAGATCACCGTCGACGCCTTCGACCCGGCGACCAACCTGGTCACGGTCACGGTCGACGCCAAGAGTCCCGACCCCTCGCAGACCTTCTCGCAGGCCTTTCCGCAGTCGACCACGATCCTGGCCGGCCAGAACTACGACAACTTCTGGAACCTGTTCCCGCCGCCCATTCCGCCCAACGTCGACGTGCGCGAGATCGACGACGGCGCGCTCAACCCGCTGATCGACTTCACCCTGGGCCACGTCACGGCGGCCGACGTGGGCAAGACGACCTTCGTCTACACGGTCCCGCCGACGTCGGCCGGGGGCTTGGCCAAGGGCAGCCCGCTCCAGATCGACCTGGGGCGCAACGAGGGCGACATCGTCACCCTCAGCGCGCCCGGCGTCTCGCAGAACGACCTGGGCATCGCCGACGTGCGGGTCGATCCCAGCGACACGATCACGGTCGGGAGCGAGTACCGGATCGACGCGGCGATGGAGTCGGTCGGCGGCAGCCGGGCCCTGCTCGGGGCGCAGATCGTCGCGCTGGGCGAGTCGGCCGACGACGCCGCGATCCAGCAGGTCCAGACGACCGCCTCGGAGAGCGCGATCCGCGACCTGAACGTCGCCCAGGAGGCGACCGAGTACACCAAGCTGCAGATCCTGACCACGACGCAGACCCACCTCCTGCGCTCGGTCGAGGACGTCAGCCTCAACGTCTTCCAGCTCCTGGCGGCGAACCTGGCCTAGCCGCGCGGTTCGGCGGCACCGCTCGCGAGCGGTGCCGCCGAGCCGGCACGGCCCTAGGGCGTGACCGTCACCCCGAGGGTGATCGTCTGCGCCGCGGACTCCTGGCTGCCGCCGCCCGGCGGCTGGACGAACAGGAGGTAGTCGATCGGAACGCGGTACGCTCCGGGCGCGACCGAGCCGGGCACCACCAGGGTCAGGTCGACGCAGTGGGTCTGCGACTGGCCGGCCGTCCCCGACCAGGTGGTCTGACCCGGCGGGCCGACGTTGGTGTACCCGTGCCCGGCCCGCGACAGGTCGGGGATCGACCACGACAGCGGGTTGGGAGCGGGGTGGTTGTAGGTGGGGAAGGAGCCGCCGCCCGTGCTCGACATGTCGACGTAGTCGTCCAGCGTGTAGGGGTACGCGGAGTACGTCGCGATCCGGAAGACGCACGGGAAGACGGCGGTCGCGCCCGCCCGCGCGGTCAGCGTCGGCGTGTTGAGGACGTAGGCGAGGGGCGCCGGGCTGGGGGTAGCGGTCGGAGCCGCCGTCGGCACGGGCGTCGCCGTCGGCGCGGTGCGGACGGTATAGCCCGCCGTTCCGTTGGGTTGCCCGGGGGTGTCGAGGACGTAGTAGTACGGGCTCGACGACGCCGCGCTCGAGTAGCAGTCGGCCGCGCCGTTGGTGCCCGGATCGACCGGCGAGATGACGGTCACCGGCAGATACCCGGTGCTGCCGTCGCCGTAGATCGCGTAGAAGCTGCCGGCGTGCTGGGGCGAAAGCGGCGGGCACGCGCCGGGCGCGAAGGTGTCGACGTTCACGACGCTCTGCCCGCCGACCGCAACCGGGGCGGCGGCGCTCGTCGTGTACAGGACGTCGTACTGGTTGGTGCTGTTGTCGAGCAGGCCCACTTGCCAGTTCGTCGCGCCCGAGACCTGGCCGACGTACACCGTGTAGTGCAGCCCGGTCCCGTCGCCGTCGTCGCGCTCGTACTTCGACACGAAGGCCGAGTCGACGGTCGCCAGCACGTACTCGGCGCCCGCGCAGTCGTCGTACGCGTGGACTTGGCGGGTCGTGGCCGAGTCCGACGCACCGCGCCAGTACACCGTCTTCACCTCGAGGCAGCTGGTCGAACCGAAGGTCGTGTCGGGCGACAGCAGTTGGTTGACGCCGCTCGCCGGGGCCGGCAGCGCCAGCCTGGCGTCGGCGGTCTGCTTGAACACGAAGGAGGTCACCGGCGCGCCGTCGGGGACGGAAAACGCCATGCCGGCGATCTGCCGCTCGCCGCTGCTGGCCACCTCCGCCTGGGCGCGGCGCCCGTGGTGGGCGCCGGTCACCGCCGCCCGGACCGGCGGCTGCCGCAGCGGGCGAACGTTGCCGCCCGGACCTTGGCGGGGAACGGGCACGCCTTCCGCGGCACGCCACTGGGTCTGTAGTCCCGACACGATGCCGGCCGGTCCGTGGACCGCGCTCCCCTCGGGGGTGCAGCCGGCAAAGATCACGCAGGCGATTCCGACGGCTGCAAAACCAGCCCGCCTGCGCCCACACCCTGGACTGACGATCATGAGTTTTCTCCAGTCGACACGCACGAGACCGGTGCGCAAAAGGCGCACCGGTCGGCTGTGTCAGATACATGATACGGATTTGTCACGATCGAATCCACGTACGTTTGCTCTAAAACCCTAACGACCGAGACCTCGGCAGCTGGACGGCTCGGGCTTGCCCGGGGTTGACGGGCGGCGTACACTCAGATGCGGATTCCTCGTTAGGTGAGGCGTCCGCACGCATAGACGCCGCTGCCCGGAAAGGTCGAGAGACCCCGACGTGGTGACCAGGCTCCGCCGAATCAAGGCGGCGCTTAATGCGGCTGGCTCGGGAGCTCGCTCCCGGCCGAGGGCGTGTGGTGCTGAAGCTCGACGTTGAGGAGCGTCCGCGGTGCTCGCGCCCCGCGGAGCACGTCAATCGCCGAACCGCCGGACGGGAGAATTCGCGACCCGACCGGCGTTTTTTGCGTGTCCGCGCGAGAGGGGGTGACGATGCCGACCCAGGCCACCGCGTTCAACGAAGGGTTCGTCTCCGAGCTGATCGGCCGGCCGGCCGTGGTCGCGCGCGACGGCCGCCGCGCCGCGGTCGGGCGGATCGCCGACTTCGTGGTCGAGAAGCCCGAGGACACCTTCCCCCGCATCGACGCGCTGGTGGTCAAGACCCGCGAGGGGCGCATGCTGGCCCCGATCGCGACCGTGCTCGAGATCGAGCGCGACGCCGTCCTGCTCTCCGAGCCGCCGGGCACGGTCTGCCCGCCCGAGGACGAGATGCTCTACCTGGTCGAGGACCTCTTCGACAAGCAGATCGTCGACGTCGACGGGCGCAAGGTGGTGCGGATCAACGACATCGAGATCGCCCGCACGGCGGGCGCCCTGCGGGTCGTCGCGGCCGACATTGGCCTCGGCGGCCTGCTGCGCCGGCTGGGCGCGGCCAAGCTGATGCCGGCCCTGGTCGAGCGCATTCCGCGCTCGCTGATCGCCTGGGACAACGTCGCCCCGCTGCACGACCTCAACCCGACCCAGATCCGGCTCTCGGTCTCCGAGCACCGCCTGGCCCGCCTGCACCCCTCCGAGCTGGCCGACGTGATCAGCGAGCTCTCGGCCCAGGACGCGGCGCGCGTGCTGGGCTCGCTCGACGACGAGACGGCCGCCGACGCGCTCGAGCACCTCGACGCCGACGTGCAGCGCTCGATCATCGCCGACCTGGGCACCGAGCGCGCGGCCGACATCATCGAGGAGATGGACTCCGACGACGCCGCCGACCTGCTCGGCGAGCTGGACGAGGAGCGCCAGGAAGAGCTGCTCGCCGAGATGGACCGCGAGACGGCCGACGACCTGCGCGAGCTGGTGGCCTACGGCGAGAACACCGCGGGCGGCATGATGACCACCGACTACGTCTGGATCTACCCCCACCGCTCGGTCGCCGCGACGATCGACAAGCTGCGCGAGATCGCGCCCGAGACGGAGTTCATCTACTACCTCTACGTGACCGACCAGGCGGAAAAGCTCCAGGGGGTGCTCTCGCTGCGCACGCTGCTGCTCTCCGAGCCGCAGGCCTCGATCCACAGCGTGATGGACCAGGACCTCGTCACCGTCCGCACCGACACGCCGTCGGAGGAAGTGGCGAGCACGATCGCGCGCTACGACCTGCTGGCCTGCCCGGTCACCGACGACGACGGCACCATGCTCGGGATCGTGACCGTCGACGACGCGATCGACGCGATCATCCCCGACCGGCTCAAGAAGCAGCTGCCGCGGCTCACCAAGCGCCACCAGCGGCGGCGCGCCGAGACCCCGGCGTAGCGAGGACATGCGCCGGAACTGGCGGCGGCTGGCCGCATTCTTCGCCGTGCTCGGCCCGGGCTTCGTCACCGCCTCGGCCGGCAACGACGTGGGCGGCATCCAGACCTACTCGCTGGCCGGGGCGCAGTTCGGCTACGCCACGCTGTGGACGCTGCTCGCGCTGACCCTCTCGCTGATCGTGGTGCAGGAGATGGCGGGCCGGATGGGCGCGGTCACGGGGCAGGGCCTGGCCGGGCTGATCCGCGAGAACTTCGGCCTGCGCATCACGTTCGTGACGATGGCGGCCTTGTTCCTGATCAACACCGGGATCACGGCGACCGAGTTCGCCGGCGTCGCCGCGGCGTCGGAGATCTTCCACGTCTCGCGCTTCGCGGCGATTCCGGTGGCGATGATCGTGGTCTTCCTGCTCGTGCTGCGGCTGCCGAACAAGATCGTGGAGCGGGTCTTCGTCGTGCTCTCGCTGGTCTACCTGACCTACATCGTCTCGGGCGTGCTGGCGCACCCCGACTGGCACGCGGTCGTGCGCGACACCTTCGTCCCGCGCGTCGTGCCGCAGCAGGCGTTCCTGCTGACCGTGGTGGGGCTGATCGGCACCACGATCTCGCCCTACATGCAGTTCTTCCTGCAGTCGCAGGTCGTCGACAAGGGCTCGCGCGCGCGCGACCTGCCCGCGATCCGGGCCGACGTCATCGTCGGCTCGGTGCTGGCCATCGTGCTGGCCGGCTTCATGATCATCGCCAACGCGGCGACGATCTACCAGACCTCGCTGCACGCCGGCAAACCGCCGCTCGACCTCAACACCGCGCAGGCGGCCGACTTCGCGCGCGCGCTGGGCCCGCTGGCGGGCTCGTTCGCCGAGCTGATCTACGCCTTCGGCATTTTGAATGCGGGGGTGTTCACCGCCGCGGTGCTGCCGCTGGCGACGGCCTACATCGTCTGCGAGGCGTTCGGCCTCGAGGCCTCGCTCGACCGCCGCTTCCGCGAGGCCCCGGTCTTCTACGGCCTGTTCGGCGGGGCGATCGTGCTGGGCGCGCTGCTGGTGCTGCTCGTGCCGCAGCGCTCGCTGCTCGAGCTGATCGTCTACGCCCAGGTGCTGCAGGGCGTGCTGCTGCCCTTCGAGCTGGTCCTGATGCTGATCGTCATCAACCGCAAGAAGGTCATGGGCAAGCACGTCAACTCGCCCGCGCTCAACGTGGTCGCCTGGGCGACCGCGGTCGTGATCGGCACCCTCGCGCTGTACTACGCCTTCCGCCAGCTCGCGGGCGGTTAGCCGCGCGCCGCGGGTTCGGCGAGCTCGCTCGCCGCGGCGTGCGCGCGCGCCCGCTCGACCGCGGCGCTCGCGTGCCGCAGCAGGTCGCGCACGTCGTCCAGCAGCGCCGCCCCGGCGGGGGTGAGCCGCACGCTGTGGCGGTTGCGCACGAACAACTGCGCGCCGACGTCGTGCTCGAGCTTCTGGATCACCCGGCTGAGCGGCGACTGCGCCATCATGAGGCGGGCGGCGGCGCGCCGGAAGTGCAGCTCCTCGGCCACCACGGCGAACGCGTGCAGGCGGCGCAGATCAGGAATCGCGGGCGGTACGGTCGTCATTTCGGTCGGAACCTCGCCGCCCCGTAGCCGTGGCGCAGCAGCGTCGCGCGAATCAGGGATTCCACCTCGTTCCTGGAGCGCAGGCGGTGACGCCGCCTGACCTCGTCGATCGAGTTGCCCAGCAGAAAGTCGAGCAGCGCGAAGACACCCGCGGCGTCGGCACTCGTCACGATTTCTTCAGATGCAAAGCGGTTCGACGCTGCCGGTGCAATGCGGCGACCCGCCATCGATCGTGACGGGAGCGGGGCTGGGGGTGGCGACGGCGGGCGCCGCGGCGGTCGTCGTCGTAGTCGTCGTCTTCGTCGCCGCCGTCGTCGACAGGACGAGCGAAAGAAACGCTATCAGTAGCGCTGGGATCATGAGGGGCGGCCTCCGGTGAGTGCCGCCCGACGATAGGCGAGCCGCGTTCAGCGGCTCGCATGAAGATTGATGAGGCGCGCCGTTGAGGCGCCGGCGTTTAGCTCAAGAGCCCGCGCGTGCGAGCGATCGCGACCGCTTCGGATGCGCGCGCGGCTTGGAGCTTCTCCAAGATCGAGCGCGTGTGGCTGTACACCGTGTTGACGCTGCGGTTCGTCTCGCGCGCGATCCGCCCGGCGCTCCAGCCGTTGCCGAGCAGGCGCAGCACCTCGTACTCCGCGCCGGTCAGGCCCGCCGGCAGCTCCAGCGCGCGCCGCTGCTCGAACGCCGCGGCGAGCACGCGCGCGATGCCGCGCAGCGGCGGAAGCGCCTCGTGCAGCGCACCCGAGCGCATCAGCGCGGGCAGCCGGTCCTCACCCTGACCTTCGCGCGACTCGCGCGCCGCGACCGTGCGCGCCGCGCGCACGTCGTCACCCAGCAGCGTGCAGGCCGCGGCGACCGCGGC
>JASLGJ010000398.1 GCA_030150085.1 Candidatus Elarobacter sp.
TTCTTGAGCCCGTGCTTGAGGATCACCGCGGTGCGCGAGACGCCCTTGGCGGCGGCCGTGCGCATGTAGTCGGTGCGGATCACTTCGAGCATCGAGCTGCGCATGAAGCGGCTCCACTGCGCGATGAAGAGCAGCGAGAGCACGATCGTCGGCAGCACCAGGTGGCGCAGCCGGTCGGCCAGGATGAAGGTGTCGCTCTCGGAGATGCCCGCCGACGGGAGCTGGATCTTGTAGCCGAAGCCCAGCGGAATGCCGTAGACCGCGAACAGCAGCTGCAGCATGAGCGCGAACCAGAACACCGGCATCGACTGCCCGAAGAAGGCGAAGGTGGTGACCAGGTAGTCCAGCCAGGAGTACTGCTTGACCGCGCTGACGATCCCGGCCGTCACCCCGATTGCCAGCGAGAGGACGAACGAGGCGCCCATCAGCTCCAGGGTGGCGGGGAGGCGTTCGAGGATGGCCTGGGTGACCGGCTCGGAGTTGGACTGCGACCAGCCGAAGTCGCCGCTCAGCACGCGGAACAGCCACTTGAAGTACTGCACGTACACCGGCTGGTCGAGGCCGAGGTTGTGCTTGAGCCGCTCGATGTCGGCTTGGGTGATGTGCGGGTTCTGCAGGTACGGCGTGAGCGGGCCGCCCGGTGCCTGCTGCAGGATGGTGAACAGCACGACCGAGACGAGCAACAGGAGCGGGATGTTCTGCAGCGTCCGGCGGACGACGTACGTGAACAGTGGAAGGCACCTCCCCGGGGTTACGAACCGCCGCCAGTTCCGGTCCGGGCAAGCGGTTTCCTCGGAAACGGTTAGACGGCGGCAGCGGTTCTCAGCTTGAGGAGCCGGCGCGCCTGGTCCGGCGTGGCGACGGGGCGGCCCAGCTCCGCAGCAATACGGACCACCCGCGCCACCAGCTCTTCGTTACGCGCCAGCCGACCCTTGCTGTAGTAGAGGTTGTCCTCCAGGCCGACCCGGACGTGCCCGCCCATGGCGACGGCGACCGTCGCCAGGGTGAGCTGCATGCGCCCGATCCCGGCCACCGACCAGGTGCAGCCCGGCGGCAGCGCCCGCACCAGGTCGACCAGGTACTCCACCGAGGCCTCGAGCCCGCCCGGGACGCCGAGCACGAAGTCGACGTGCTGGGGCAGCTTGAGGACGCCCTCGGCGGCCAGGCGCTTGGCGTTGGAGAGGTGCCCCAGGTCGAAGATCTCCAGCTCCGGCACGACCCCGTGCTCGTCCATCGCCCGCAGCAGGGCGCGCATGATCGGAAAGCTGTTCTCGAACACATCGTCGCCGAAGTTGACCGTCCCGCAGGTCAGGGTCGCCATCTCCGGCCGCAGCGCCAGCGGCGCGGCCCGCTCGGCGGGCGTCATCCCGATCGCCCCGCCGGCCGAAAATTGCACGATTAGGTCGGACGCCGCCCGGATTGCCTCGTACGCCTGCCGGAACCGCTCGACGTCATGGGTGTTCGACCCGTCGTCGTTGCGGCAGTGGACGTGGATCATCGACGCCCCCGCCGCCCGGATGGCGGCCGCGGTCTCCCCGAGCTGGGCCGGGGTGACCGGCAGGTGGGGCGTCTGGTCGGGCATGACCTCGCCCCCGACCGGGGCGACGGTGATGATCAGCGGGTCCATGCGCCGTCGTTCGCGCCCGGCACACGCGCTACCGGCTGACGCGCACCGGCGGTCCCCAGAACCTTGGAGGCAAGCGAGCAATGTGGGCGGTCGAGCCTTATACACCGGCTCTCGCAGTACGCCCGCATCGTTCAACGCTCATAAGAAGGTGTGTATGAGGAACGAGTGTTCTTTGCTTTTCACTTGTCTGGCGCTATCGCTCGCTGCCGGCTGCACCGGTAGCGGAACGGCTCTTCCCTCTCGAAGTTTGGCCCGCGATGCGAGCCAGCGGCACGTCGCGCCGGTGATGGCGAGCGCGGCTCCGAGTACCGTGAGAGGAACGGGTGACGGCGGCGATCTGGCGACCGTCGAGGAGTGGCCGTCGGACGATGCATCCTTCCGGGCTCGGCTCGCTTCGGATAGCGCCTATGCCGCACAGGTCGCGCAAGCGGATGCGTATCTCGCCGACTCCGCGAACCAGATCGCCGACCCGTACGGCGGTTCCGTCACCACCCTGCTGCAAGCCACGGGAGCGGCGTCCGTCTCGACGCTCAATTCCGATTACTACTATACCGTCGACAAGGCGACGAGCACCGTTCGCCAGATTCAGCGAACGTCGATGCGCAGCCCGGAATCGTATCTGAGGACGGCGGGCTACGACTACTGGCTGGACCAGCCGCGCGTGACGGACACCTATATCCAGGGCCACGCATACATCGCCGCGACATGCGGTATCGACTGGATATGGGGCTGGTTGCCCGTGGGAGGCTGTGGCGTCGGGCATGCCGGGCTGTTCTTTGCCGGCTCGCAGGCGACGAGCAAATATTTCGGCGAGAACTACGGGTGGGACAGCGTGCAGCGGCAGGACGATCCGAAAGTGCTCAACGTCGGAACCACGTATTATCATTTCGACGGTGTCGAGGCCTACGAGAGCACGGACGAGTTCGTCTACGGCATCGTCCACCACGGATTCAACGTCACCTTCCCGCCCCGGCGCCGGGTGCCGTTGATCTCTCCCGAGTGATCGCTTCGGAATGAACGAACACGAGGCTGCCCGGCTCGCCGAGCGCGTTCTGCTGGAGGACGTGTGGACGATTCCGGGCGTTCGCGCCGACTTGTCGGCGGCGGCTCGCGCCGCGTTCGAGGCAGGGGCAGAGAGCGTACCGGAGGATCTCCGTGACGCCGTGCGCCTGGGCATCGTCCACCGCCAATCCTTCGGCGCGCGCACGCTCACCGACGGCCAAGCGCATGCGTTCCTCCTGGACGTCGCCGGCCTGGGAGGGTTCGCCCAGGTCGTTGCGATCGACGGCGATGGTCTGCTCAAGCACGCCACGATCGGCGAGCTCGGAGATGAGTACGCCTCGAACGCCGTCTGGGACATTTCGCGCTCGATCACCGAGCGGCTGGAATGGCTAGGTCTCCTTCCGCGTATCGGCGTCCAGAGCGGCGGGCAGCGGCACATCGTCGAGTTCGCTGTCGATCCGCACGTGTGGGTGACGATGTCGTCCGAGCGCCGCGAGGACGTGCTCGCCGCCATCGGCTCCCTCGCACGCGACCGCGAGGAAATCGTCGCCGCGCACCGCGGGCCGATCCTGGTGCGCCTGTTCCTGGTGCCGCTACGGGATGCGCTGCGGTCGCACGGCGGTCTGCGGCCGGTCTACGAAGCGAAATTTCCGCCGGGCTGAATGTCGTGCGCTCAGCGGCTGTTCGGGTCCAGCGCGTCCCGCAGGCCGTCACCCAGCAAGTTCACGCCCATCACGGCGGTCATAATGGCAAGCCCCGGGAACAGCGCGACCCACCAGGCGGTGTCGAGGTACTGGCGGCCGTCGGCGAGCATGCCGCCCCACGAGGGCGTGCTGGGCGGGACGCCCAGGCCGAGGAACGAGAGGGACGACTCGAGCACCACCGCGCGGGCGATCTCGAAGGTCGCCAGCACGATCGAGGCCGAGGCGACGTTGGGGAGCAGGTGGCGCAGCACGATTCGGCCGCTGGTCGCTCCCGAGGCCGTCGCGGCGGCGACGAACTCGCGCTCGCGCAAGGACAGCGTCTCGGCGCGGATGACGCGCACGTACTGCACCCACGAGGTCAGCCCGATCGCGGCGATCACCGTACCCAGGCCGGGTCCGACCACGGCCACGATCGCGACCGCCAGCAGCACCAGCGGGAAGGCCAGCTGCACGTCGGTGACGCGCGCGATCAGGGCGTCGACCCAGCCGCGCTTGTAGCCCGCGAGCAAGCCCAGGCCGATCCCCAGCGAGCCGCCGATCGCGACCACCGCCAGGCCGACGATGGCCGAGATGCGCGCGCCCCAGACGATCCGGGTCAGCAGGTCGCGCCCGAGGTTGTCGGTGCCCAGCGGGTGGGCGTGCGAGCCGCCCGCCAGCCAGGCCGGGGGCTGGAGGGTCGCAGCGAGGTCCTGCGCGTTGGGGTCGGTGTGGACGATCAGCGGGGCGAACAGCGCGCAGACCGCCACGATGACCACGATGACCGCGCCCAGCACGGCGCCCGGGTCGCGCCCGATGCGGCGCAGCGCGACGCGCCAGGGCGAGTTCGCGCCGACCGTGTCGGCCGGCACGGCGCCCGGGGCGGTGATGGTCGCGGCCATCAGGCGTACCGGATGCGCGGGTCGAGCACCGCGTAGAGCAGGTCGACCACCAGGTTGAGCCCGACGAAGATCGACGCCGCCAGCAGCACCACCGCCTCGACCACCGGGAAGTCGCGCTCGAACACGGCCTGCACCGCCAGCCGCCCGATGCCGGGCCAGGCGAACACCGTCTCGGTGATGATCGCGCCCGAGAGCAGCGTGCCCAGCTCCACCCCGAGCTGGGTCACGATCGGCAGCCAGGCATTGCGCAGCGCGTGGCCGAGGATGACGTGCCCGGCGTCGAGGCCCTTGGCGCGCGCGGTGCGCAGGTAGTCGGCGGCCAGCACGTCGAGCATCGCCGAGCGGGTCAGGCGCATGATCTTGGCGGTCGAGAAGAACCCCAGCGTCGCGGCCGGCAGGATCAGGTGGTGCCAGTCGCCGATGCCGCTGGCCGGAAACCAGCCCAGCCGCACCGCGAAGAACAGGATCAGCATCAGGCCGATCCAGTAGGTCGGCGCGCTCTGGCCGATCAGCGCGACGACCCG
>JASLGJ010000450.1 GCA_030150085.1 Candidatus Elarobacter sp.
GCCTGGGTGCCGGATGCGGTTCGGGCGGAAGCGGCGG
The DNA here is from genome assembly GCA_030150085.1 of Candidatus Elarobacter sp. Taxonomy (GTDB): domain Bacteria; phylum Vulcanimicrobiota; class Vulcanimicrobiia; order Vulcanimicrobiales; family Vulcanimicrobiaceae; genus Vulcanimicrobium. The sequence goes on from JASLGJ010000450.1 coordinate 38, forward strand.
TCCGCGGAGCGGTCGTCGTCGCGCACGGGATGGCCGAGCACGGGGCGCGTACGCCGCGTAGCCGCGCGCGCTCAGCGCCTGCCCGAAGCGGGCGTAGCGCGCCCCGTGCTCGGCCATCCCGTGCGCGACGACGACCGCCCCGCGGACCGCCGCTTCCGCCCGAACCGCATCCGGCACCCAGGCGTGGACGAGCACGGCTTCTCCCGCGTCGTTGCGGAAGCTCAGCAAGCCGGGCTCGCCGGTGGGGTGCAGGGCTAGAGGCCGGCCACGCCCTGGGGCGAGCCCAGGCCGCTCTGGAGCGCGCTGCCGACCGGGCGGAACGCGGATGCGTGCGCGTACGAGAAGGCCGGTCCGGCGGGGTTGGCCGAGAGCGCGTAGGCCGCGGCGACGAGCGGGGCGCCGACGCTGGTGCCGCCGGCGACCAGCCAGCCGCCCCCGGTGGTGCTGAAGAACGCGACCCCGGTCTGCGGGTCGGCCACCGCCGCCACGTCGACCGCCGAGCGGGTCGGGCAGGGGTCGCCGCTCTGCCAGGCCGGCGCGCTCACGTACGCGCTGCAGCCGTGGCCGGCGTAGGCCCAGGGCGTCTCGCTCCAGCCGCGGTTGAGGGTCGTGCCGCCGACCGCGGTGACGTACGGCGAGGCGGCCGGATACGAGGCTCGCCCGTGGTCGCCCGCGCTGACCGTGATCGCGATCCCGGGGTGGCGGTAGTGAACGTCCTCGGCCTGCTCGCCCGCCCACTCCGCGGCGTAGTAGCTGTTGCTGATCGCCAGCGGGCCCAGCCCGGCCGCGGCGTCGACCCCGGCGCCCAGGTCGTCGAGCGAGCTGGAGTTGGCCTCGACCAGCACGAGCGCGCAGCGCGGGCAGCCGGCCGAGACCATGGCCAGGTCGAGCGCCGTCTCCTGGGCCCAGCTCGCGCTCGGCGCGGGCAGGGGACCGGCTTGGCCGCGCTGGTTGAGCTTGCGGAAGCAGCCGTTCACGCTGGTGCAGGGCGGCAGGCCGAAGGCGGCCCGGTAGACGGCCAGGTCGAGCTCGGCGGTCGGGTCGTCGAAGGCGTCGACCACCGCGACCGTGCCGCCCGGGTTGCCCGCCGGCAGCCCGTAGGCGCTCTGCAGGTCGGCGGGGTGGTATCCCGGGATGCCCAGCGCCGGGGTCTGGGGATCCGCCAGCGGCGCGATCGTGACGTTGACGGCGAGAGTGCAGTTGGCGCTACCGGCGGTCTGCGCTTGCCAGCAGGTGTAGCTCGCGCCGGGCAAGGCCTGGGGCGAGTCCCCGGGCAGCGCTTGGGGCGAGTCGCCCGGCAGGGCCTGGGGCGAGTCGGCGGCTTGGGCCTGGGCGTCCGCGGCGGCGCGCTGGTGTCCCGTCCCGGCGCCCGGAAGCGCGCCGCCGGTGCCGGAGCATGCGGCGAGAGCCAAGAGTGACAGCAGGGCCAACAGACGCTTCACGGTAGTCGGAGCTCCAAACCAGCGACGCCGAGCGCAGCTCCACCTCCCGACAGGGAGCTCGCCCGCTGCGTATACCCGGAAACGGCGGCGTTCCAAATCCGGCTGGACGGGGTATCGGCGCTGGCCGGCAAGAATTGGAGCCCGGCCGGGTCGCTCCTTCGTATCGCGAGGTACGCCGCATCTTCTCCACTCGTTCGCTGCGCTCGCGCCTCAACGACCGTCTGGCGCGCGCGACGCGCTATCCCGTCACGCTCGTCGTGGCCCCCGCCGGGTTCGGAAAGACCGTCGCGCTGCGCGATTTCATCGAGACGACGCGGCTGGACGCGGTGCGCTACGACGTCAATCGCGAAGATCGGACACTGCTCGCGTTCGTGCGCGGCCTGAGCGCCGCGCTCGAACCGCTCGCGCCCAGCGCCAAGGCGGCCTTTCCGGCCATGCAGCAGCGCGTGATGGCGGCGGCCGACCCGCTGCGCGAGCTGGGCGACTGGTTCGCCGAGCACCTCAAGCGCGTGGTGGGGACGATCGTCGTCGACGACTTCCACTACGCGGCGACCGACCCGGCCGCGGTCGAGCTGCTGACCCGCCTGATCGACGACAGCGGCGACCGCATCCGCTGGATCGTCGCGACGCGCTCCGACGCCGGGCTGCCGATCGCGTCGTGGCTGGGCTACGGCCGGATGGACGTGCCGGTCGGCGAGGACGACCTGCGCTTTTCCGCCGAGGAGGCGCTGGTCGCCGCCGACGACGCGCAGGCCACCCTCGACGCAAGCGAGGTGGAGCAGCTGCGCGAGCTGACCTCGGGCTGGCCGGTCGCGCTCGCGATCGCGCTGCGCACGCGCCTGCACGCGGCCGACCTGCGCAGCGCGACGCGCGGCACGCGCGAGATGGTGTACCGCTACCTGGCCGAGCAGGTCTTCGCCGGGCTGAGCCGCGCGCAGCAGCGCTTCCTGCTCGACACGTGCGTCTTCTCCGGCTTCAGCACCGCGGTCGCGGAGGCGCTGGGCGGCACGCCGGAGCTGCTGGCCGAGCTGCGCCGCAGCGTCGCGTTCCTGACCGTCAGCTCGGCCGCCGGCTACCGCTACCACGACCTGTTCCGCGACTTTTTGGAGAGCGAGCTGCGCCGCTGCGGCGCGGCGCAGTGGTACGACGCGCACGTCACCGGCGGCGCGCTGCTCGAACGCGCCGGCGACGCCGCGGGCGCGCTCTCGCTCTACGCCAAGGCGGGGTGGAACGAGGGCATCCTGCGGCTGGTCGAGACGGCCGGCTTCCAGCTCT
>JASLGJ010000528.1 GCA_030150085.1 Candidatus Elarobacter sp.
GCGTGCCTGCGCACGCTGCGCGACACCGCCGCGATCCTGGTCGACGAGGCCAACGCGGTCTCCGACAACCCGCTGGTGTTCCCCGACACCGGCGAGGTGATCTCGGGCGGCAACTTCCACGCCGAGCCCGTCGCGCTGGCCGCCGACGCGCTGGCCGTGGCGCTGGCCGAGATCGGCAACATCAGCGAGCGCCGCAGCGCGCTGCTGGTCGATCCCACGTTCAGCCAGCTGCCGGCGTTCCTGGCGACCGATCCGGGGCTGGAGTCGGGCTACATGATCGCGCAGGTGACCGCGGCCGCGCTGGCCTCGGAGAACAAGGGCCTGGCGCACCCGGCCAGCGTGGACTCGATCCCGACCTCGGCCGGTCAGGAGGACCACGTCTCGATGGCGACCCACGGCGCGCGCCGGCTCGACGACATGGCCCGCAACTGCGCGAACATCGTCGCGGTGGAGCTGCTCTCCGCGGCGCGCGGGATCGGCTTCCGCCGCCCGCTGCGCACCTCCGCCGCGCTGGAAGAGGTGCTGGCGGAGGTGCGGTTCGAGGGCGGCGACGAGGGCGACGCTTTCCTGGCCCCGCAGATCGCGCGCGTGGCGGAACTGGTGCTGGCGGGACGCTTCACGCCGCTGGTGGCGGAGCTGTTCCCGACGACGTGTCCGAGCACGCACGCGGCGAGCCCCGGCGGGCGGGGGAACGCATGAGCGAGACCTACGCGCTCGGTCGCGGAACGAGCCCCCTGGTCATCAGCGCGCCGCACGTCGGGCTGGAGCTTCCGGCGGCGCTCCGCGCGCGTTTGAGCGAAGCCGGGCGCGCGCTGATCGACACCGACTGGTACGTCGACCGGCTCTACTCGTTCGCCGGGCAGCTCGGCGCATCGACCCTGCGCGCGCGGTTTTCGCGCTATCTCGTCGACCTCAACCGCGATCCGGCCGGCATTTCGCTCTACCCCGGCGCGCGCACGACCGGGCTGTGCGCCACCGAGACGTTCGAGGGCGCGCCGCTCTACGCACCTGGCGACGAGCCGAGCGCGGCGGAAGTCGCCGGCCGCCGGACGGGGTACTGGGAACCATACCACGAGGCGTTGCGCGCGGAGCTGAACCGCGTTCGGGCCAAGCACGGCTACGTGCTGCTGCTCGACGCGCACTCGATCTGGGGCCGGCTGCCCCTGCTGTTCGAGGGCGATCTGCCCAGCGTGAACTTCGGCACGAACTCGGGCCGGTCGTGCGCGCCGGGACTCATCGCCGCCGCGGTCGAGGCCGTCGCCGCATCGACCTACGACCACGTGGTCGACGGCCGCTTCAAAGGCGGGTACATCACGCGCCGCTACGGCGACCCGCAGGGCGGGATCCACGCGCTGCAGATCGAGCTCGACCAGCGAACGTATCTCGCCGACGGCTCGCGCACCGCCTGGGACGAGGCAAAGGCGGCGTCCTTGAGCCACGTCCTGCGCCACGTCTGCGAGGCACTGCTCGCCTGGGGAGAATCCAGCGTGACGGCCGCGTCGTGAGCGGCGCCTAGATCGTCCTCTCGGCCTCGAGATGGGTATGAGTCGGCCATGCCGGACTTCACGGTTGGCCCCGTCGGGCATTTCGGGCTCGCGGTGCGCGATCCGCGGGCCAGCGCGGCCTGGTTCACGCGCGTGCTCGGGCTGGAGCCGTACATGGAGCCCGAGGACGAGCTGGCGTCGGTCGGCAACGATGCGGTGACGATCTGGTTCTTCCGCGGCGTGCCGTCGCCGCGAACGCTCGAGCACATGTCGTTCCAGCTGCGCGACCGGGCCGAGCTGGAGCGCGCGCTCGCCCACCTGCGCCGCGAAGGGGTCGACCTGGAGGACCCGGGCGACGAGATCGGGCCGCAGGCCGAGGGCGCCTCCGACGTCGGGCTGTGGTTCCACGACCCGGACGGCTACCGCTGGGAGCTTTCCGCCCCCGGCTAGCGCCGCCCGGCGCCGATTGGCCGGCCCGGCGCCGAGGCCCCCGCCCGGGCGCCGCAGCGGCGTGCGTGAAAACGATCGTGGCTCGCCTGGAGTCTACCGCTTCGATGCAGCAGTTGTACACGAACACCGTCGCGCGCGCCGAGTTCGTTCCGCTCGACGCCGAGCGGCGCGGCTACTACGCCGTTCCGGCGGGCGACGGTCCGTTTCCCGCCGTGCTGGTGTACCAGGAGGCATTCGGCGTCAACGACTACGTCCAAAGCGAGGTCCGGCGCTTGGCCGAGCACGGCTACGCCGCGCTCGCGCCGGATCTGTTCCGCGGCGACGTCTACGGCTACGGCGAGACCGACCGGCCGGCGATGTACGCCCGCCTGCAGGCGCTCACCGACGAGGGCCTGCTGGCCGACGTCCGCGCCGCGGCGGCGTTCCTCGACGGACGACCCGAGGTCGCGCGGCGCGCGTACGGCGCGGTCGGGTTCTGCATGGGCGGGCGGCTGGCGGTGCTGAGCGCGATCGCGCTGGGCGAGAAGATCGCCGCTGCGGCGTCGTTCTACGGCGGCGGGATCGCGCCCGAGCAGCCGCGCTTCTTCGCGCCGCTGCGCGAGCGGCTGGCCGAGGTGCAGGGCGCGCTGCTGCTGGTCTACGGCGCCGACGACGAGGGGATCGCGCCGAGCGAGCACGCCCGCATCGCCGAGACACTCTCCGCGCACAAGAAGCGCTACACGCTCAGCGTCCACCCCGGCGCGCCGCACGGCTTCGCCTCGCGCGACCGCGAGAGCTACCGCCCGGCGCAGGCCGAGGCGGCCTGGGCCGAGGCGCTAGCGCTGTTCGCCACCGCTTTGCGCTGAGGCGCTTGCCCGACGGCCGCAAGCAGCCGAAGAGGCCGCTCGTGGGTACCGGGTGCTCGTGCTGAATCCCGAGATCTCCGCCAACCGCCGGGCGGTCGACCGCCTGGCCAAGAGCCCGTTTCTCGCCTCGCTCGCGGACGCGCTCCAGCCCGCGGTGCGGCAGGCGCTCGAGCGCGTGGGCTCGGGGGTGAGCGATCTGCTGCACGGCACGCCGCTCGGCCACCCGCTGCACGCGGTGATCACCGACGTGCCGGTGGGGGCCTGGACCGTGACGGCCGTGCTCGACGCGCTGGAGCTGGGCGGGCGGCGCGACGTCGCCTTCGCCGCCGACGCGGCGCTGGTCGTCGGGCTGCTGGGCGGGCTGGGCGCGATCGCCTCGGGTCTGGCGGACTGGTCCGACACGGCCGACGACCCCAAGCGGGTCGGCATGGCGCACGCGCTGCTCAACTCGATCAGCTTCAGCGGCTACGTCGCCTCGCTCGCGCTGCGGCGCGGCGGCCGGCGCAAGGCCGGCGCCGTCACCGCGCTGCTGGCTTACGGCGTCTCGGGCATGGCGGCGTACCTGGGCGGCGAGCTGTCGTTCGGGCTGCAGCTCGGGGTGCGCCACACCGCCGAGCCGCTCGCGCCGCCCGAGGACTTCACCCCGGTGATGTCCGCCGCGGCGCTGAGCGCGAGCCGCCCGGCGCGAGTGAACTTCAACGGCATCCCGGTGCTGGTGTCGCGCACGGACTCCGGCGTGGCCGCGATCTCGGCGGTCTGCACGCACCGCGGCGGCCCGCTCGACCAAGGCACGTTCGCGGACGGCTGCGTGACCTGCCCCTGGCACGGCTCGGTGTTCTCGCTCGCGGACGGTGCGGTGGTGCGCGGCCCGGCGTCGTTCCCCCAGCCGCGCTTCGAAGCGCGCGAGACCGGCGGCCGGATCGAGCTGCGCGCGCTGCCGGTGTAGGATCGTCGGTCGAGCGAACGCGCCAGCGGCGATCGCGCTGACGGCGGCGTATTCAGGACGCCGTATGCAGACGAACGCGCATCGAAATGGAACGCGGCCGCATCGACTGAAACGCGGTCGCCATTTCGAATCGATGGGCTGCCGGTTGACGTGCTATCGGGCTAGCGCTGCGCCTGTCCCAGCGGCCGTTCTTCGAGCGGCGCATCCGGTGGAGCGTTCGCGCGCAGCGAGACGTACGACGTCACGCCGGACTCTTCGAGCCGCCCCAGTTGCGCGCCGAGCTTGCCGCTTCGGCGCACCACCGTCACCACCCGCCCGTCGGCGCGCAGCGTGCGCGCGGCGGCGATCGCACCGGTCAGCGGCATGTCGGCCTCGAACAGCACCGCGACCTGATCCGCGCGCGGCGGGGCGCCGATCAGGTCGACGATGCGCTCGAAGCCGATGCTGAAGCCGCAGGCCGGCACGTCGCGGCCGAGGCTGCGCCCGACCAGCTTGTCGTAGCGCCCGCCGCCGGCGATCGAGTAGCTCAGGTCGGGGTGGCCGACCTCGAAGATCTGCCCGGTGTAGTAGCCCATGCCGCGCACCAGCGTCGGATCGAATTGCCAGGTGATGCCGGGAAGCTGCTCCAGCCCGCGCGCCGTCGTGGCGAGGTCGGCCAGCACGTCGGCGGGCAGCTCCGGCACCGCCTTCGCGAGCGCGTCGGCGATCCCGGTGGGCGGGGCGTGCTCCAAGGCTTCGATGCGCTCGCGGGCGGAGGCGACCGCCGCGGCCGGCACGCCGCGCGCGGTCAGCTCCTCGGTGACGCCGTCCCAGCCGATCTTGTCGAGCTTGTCCAGGGTGATGAAGAAGCTGGTGTGGCTCTCGGGCGGCAGGCCGATGCTCGCCGCCAGCGCGCTCAGGAAGCGCCGGTCCGACAGGCGCACGCTGGTGTCGCGCAGCCCGACCGCGGCCAGGGCTTCGGTCGTCGCCTCGATCAGCTCGATCTCGGCCAGCACCGACTCCTCGCCGATGATGTCGATGTCGCACTGGGTGAACTGGCGGTAGCGGCCCTTCTGCGGGCGCTCCGCGCGCCACACCGGCCCGGCCTGGAAGCTGCGGAACGGCAGCGGCAGCGCGGCGTGGTTGTGGCCGTAGAAGCGCGTCAGCGGCACGGTCAGGTCGAAGCGCAGGCCGTAGTCGATCAGCTCGCGCAGCGGCGTGCCGGCTTCGAGGGGGTCGCTCAGGCCGCGCTTGAGGATCTGGAAGATCAGCTTCTCGTTCTCGCCGCCCTGGTCGCCCTGCAGGCGCTCGATGCTCTCCAGCGCGGGCGTCTCGATCCGGCGGTACCCGTAGCGGCGGTACACCGCCGCGATCGTCGCGAGCGCCTCGTCGCGCACGGCGACGGCGGCGGGCAGCAGGTCGCGGGTCCCGCGCGGCGGGCTGTTGTCGAGCTTCACCGTGCGTCAGTACCGCGCGCGGGCGCGTAATCCCACGCGCGCTCGCTCGCCGGGACGAGCGGCTCGCCGCCGACCACCACCCCGGCGCACGGGCTCGCGCCCAGCCAGTAGCACAGCTCGGCGGGCGAGCCGACGTCCCACAGCGCGAGGTCGCAGCGCAGGCCGGTCCGCAGCTCGCCGCGGTCGGCCAGACCCAGCGCGCGCGCGGCGTGGCGGGTCGCGCCGGCGACCGCTTCCTCGGGGGTGAGACCGAACAGCACGCAGCCCAGGTTCAGCGCGGCGGTGAGCGCGAGCAGGGGCGAGGTGCCGGGATTGCAGTCGGTCGCCAGCGCCATCGGCACGCCGTGCGCGCGCAGCGCCTCGACCGGCGGCTTGACCGTCTCGCGCAAGTAGTGGAACGCGCCGGGGAGCAGCACGGCGACGGTGCCGGCCTCGGCGAGCAGGCGCACGCCCTCGGCATCGGTGCGCTCGAGGTGGTCGGCCGAGAGCGCGCCCAGGCGCGCGGCCAGCGCGGCCGCGCCGGT